>DASVIU010000757.1:0-8080 GCA_036386275.1 Bacteroidota bacterium
CGGTTCCGTCGGGTCGGACCTCAAGATCCGGTTGAAGCTCCCGCTGGAAGAAATTGCCTCCGGCGTCGAGAAAAAACTAAAGATAAAGAAGTGGAAACGATGCGACGCCTGCAGCGCCACGGGTGCCAGGTCGACGGGGAGCATGACGACCTGTCCCGTATGCAACGGATCGGGGGAGATCCGCCAGGTGTCCCGCTCGGTGTTCGGCCAGTTCGTCAACATTGCCACGTGCCAGAATTGCGGCGGTGAAGGGAAAGTCATCAAAGAACCCTGCCAGACGTGCCACGGAGACGGAAGGGTCCAGGGGGATGCGACGATCAAAGTCCAGATCCCGGCGGGGGTCAGCGAAGGGAACTACATCCCCCTGCGCGGCGAAGGGAACGTGGGGAAACGTGGAGGGCCGGCGGGCGACATCATCGTCGTCATTGAGGAAGAACCACACCCGGTGTTCACGCGCAACGGGGACGACGTCGTACTGGATCTCCTCGTCAGCTTTCCGGAGGCCGCCATAGGGGGGGACATCGAGGTGCCCACGCTCACGGGGCGCGCCCGTCTCAAGATCGACCCCGGGACACAGTCGGGGAGGATTCTGAGGATGAGGGACAAGGGGATACCGCATTTGAACAGCTTCGGGCGCGGGGACCAGCTGGTTCGCGTCAATGTCTGGGTCCCCACGTCGCTGAGCGCCCGCGAAAAGCAGACCCTGAAGGAGATGAAGGATTCGGAGAATTTTCATCCGAAGGACGGGGACCGCTCGGCAAACTCGGAGAAGAGTTTCTTTGGAAGGATGAAGAAGAGTTTTTCCTGATCCGTATGATTTCACTCACCGACCTGCAACACAGGTTCGGGTTCACCAGGAATGAGGTCGCGCTCATACTGTTTCTTTCGATGAGCCTGATGGCCGGGGCGGGGATCAGGTGGATCCGTTCCGACGGACAGGGGGGAACAGAAATTCCCCCGGCGTCCTTTTATGCTGCGTCCGACAGTGAATTCACCGCGCGATCGGCCGCCGCGGCCGTCGACACAGCCCTCCGGGGCCCCGTTGCACACAGTCACCCGTTCCCGCGCAAACCCACCCTCCCCTCCGCGAGCATCGATATCAACAGCGCTTCACCCGCAGAGCTCGCTCAGCTCCCCGGGATCGGGGACGCGTATGCGCGGCGCATCATCGCCTACCGGGACGGGCATGGCCGGTTCTCCCGCATCGACGATATCATGCGTGTCTCCGGCATCGGCCCGAAGAAGTTCCAGGCGCTCCGTCCCTTCGTGACGGTGCGTTGACTAACTCTTCCCTTTTTTGCATATTTGACGCGGAAAGGGATCACTCTCACTTACGGGTTCTGGCCTTTGTCACCGCAAGACCTCATTGTCGGACTCAGCATCAGCGGGGGGGGGATACAGGCCGTCGAACTCGACCGGTCGGGTCCCACCACCACGCTTCTTTCGATCGACGAGTGGGAGAATACGCTCCCCGCCGCGTCGGCGAACGGCTCCGTTGAAGGTCTGCAGGAATTCCAGCAACTTTTCGGCAAATTCGTGCGTGAAAACCAGATCCGCGCCAACCGTCTGTCGATCTCGCTCGACACCTCGATGCTCTTTCTGAATTCCATGCCGATCGACCAGGGACTCACGAGGAGCGAGATCAACGACCGTGTCAAATGGGAACTCACCCAGTATTTCCCCGGCATCAATACGGCGGATTTCATCACCGACGTCCACATACTGACGGAACGCGCAAACGACCCGTTCAATGAAGCACTGAGCGTCTCTGTCCGCCGCCACGATGCCGTCACCATACAGAAGGCGGCGGCGGCGGCCGGAATGGAACTCTCGATCGTTGACGCCGACCACTTCGCTGCGGACACTGCACTGAGGATCAATTATCCGGATACCTACCGGAAATACATCGCGCTGATCGGCGTGAAGGAGAACCGTCTCGACATCAGCCTGATGCGGAACGGCAGCCTGGAATCATACCGCTACATCATCGTTCAGTCCAATCAGGAAATCATACAGGGGATCGCCTCTCTCGCGCGCAAAACACCCGGGATTTACTCGATCACCGTCTACGGACCCTATCTCGACAGAGACCTGCTGACGCAGATCCGGCGGGGGTCCCCGATTCTCGTTGAGGCACTCAATCCCCTTCGACACGTCAACGTCTCCGATAATCTCCGGCTTGCGGATCACCTGACCGTTCCTTCGTACCGCTTCGCCGCTGCAGTCGGCGTCGCCCTGCGCAGGGATTGAAACCATGCGGGTCATCAGCGGCATCTACAGGGGGAGGACGCTCCGGACCGTCAGGGACCTCTCGGTCCGCCCGGCGGCCGACCGGGTCCGTCAGACGATCTTCGACATGCTGACCAACCGGATGGTGTTCGAAGGCGCACGCGTCCTGGATTTGTTCGCGGGAAGCGGCAGCCTCGGGATCGAGGCCCTGAGCCGCGGGGCGGCCCACGCGACGTTCGTCGAGAACGGTCACGACGCCGCGGAATTCATCGAGCTCAACCTGCGCACGCTCGGGTGCGCGGAGTCCGCCCTCGTCCTTGAGACAGATGCCCTCGGGTTCGTCCGGCCCGGAAGCGGAGAGTTCGATCTCGTGTTCGCCGACCCCCCGTACGCGTTCGACCGGACGGGCGACATCCCTGCGATCGTCCTGGGAGGCGGAATCGTCCGCCCCGGAGGCTACCTGCTCATCGAGCATGCCGGCGACGTGTCATTCGGGAACGCCACCGGCTACAGGGTGGGACCGGTGAAGCGCTTCGGGAGGACGCACGTGACCTTTTTTACCCCGACCATTGGAAGGAAGGACGGAGAATGAAACAGCGGATCGCACTCTACCCGGGGACATTCGACCCGATCACCTACGGCCATATCGACGTGGTGCGGCGGGCCACCGAACTCTTTTCCCGCGTTGTGGTCCTCGTCGCCCGCAACTCGACGAAACATCCGATGTTCACGGAAGAGGAGCGGGTCGCGATGATCCGCGAAGTCTTCCGGCGGCACCCCCGCGTGGAAGTGGACGCCTTCAACGGACTGCTCGTTGAATACGCCAGGAAACGGAAGGCGACGGTGATTGTCAGAGGACTCCGCGCAGTCTCCGATTTCGAGTTCGAGTTTCAGATGGCGCTGACGAACAGGAAGCTGGCGCCGACGATCGACACGGTCTTCCTCGTTCCCCACGAGAGGTACACCTACCTGAACTCTTCGATCGTCAGGGAAGTGGCACGCCTGGGGGGAGATGTCTCCGATTTCGTCCCGCCGGGGGTCCTTCGCCGTCTTCTCGAAAAAGTGGGGAGCTGAAGCCGGGGATGCGTCACCTTTCCACAAAAGTCAGGAATCTGGAGGAATCGCAGACGCTCCTCCTCACGCAGAAGGCCCGCCTCCTGCAGGAAGCCGGCGTCGACGTCGTGAGCCTGACGGCCGGGGAACCCGATTTCCCGACCCCCGCGCATATCAAGGAGGCCGCCATCCGGGCGATCGAGGCCGACTTTACGCATTACACGGCCAACCAGGGGACCGCGGAACTCATCCAGGCGGTCATCGACAAATTTTCCTCGGACAATGACCTGCATTTTTCTCCCGGCCAGATCCTTGTTTCCGCCGGGGCGAAGCAATCGATATTCAACGCGCTCTGCGCGATACTCAACCCGGGGGATGAGGTCGTCATCCCCGCCCCGTACTGGGTGAGCTATCCGGCGATCGTCCGTCTGGCCGACGGCATCCCTGTGATCGCATCCTTTCCTCGAGCGTCAGGGTTCCGGCCGGATCTCCGCCTGCTGCGCCGCGCCATCGGGCCGAAGACGCGCGTCCTTATCCTGAACACCCCGTGCAATCCCACCGGGATCGTGTTCACCCGGAGCGAAGTGGAAGAGATCGCGGCGATCGTGAAGGAGACGAACCTCACGGTGATCAGCGACGAGATCTACGAAAAGATGGTGTTTGACGGAAGGAAGCACGTCAGCATCGGCTCTTTCAAAGGGATACGGGACCAGGTGGTCACCGTCAACGGCGTGTCGAAGGCGTACGCCATGACCGGCTGGCGCATCGGGTACATGGGGGGACCGGAGGAAATCATCCGCGCGGCCGGAAAAGTGCAGGGACAGGTGACAAACAACGCCAACTCCATCGCGCAGAAGGCAACCGTCGCTGCGCTGAGGGGGCCGCAGGGACCAATCGACGCGATGCGGGACGAATTCCAGCTCCGCCGCGATTACATCCTCCGCCGCCTCCCGGCGTGGGGCGGCGGCACTGCCCGGAACCCCGAGGGGGCGATGTTTTTCTTCCTGAGCGTGGAGCACTTCTTCGGTCTGAAAGCGCGCGGGAATCTGATCCGCGGCGCTCGAGACGTCGTGGAGCACCTCCTCGAACACCACCATGTCGCACTTGTGCCTGGCGACGCATTCGGCGCCCCGGGACACATAAGGCTTTCGTTCGCCGCCTCGATGGCGGACCTCGAAAAGGGAATGGACCGCCTCCTCCGGGGCCTGCAGGAAATTCAGTAGTAAAGGAGATCTATGCCGACGTACGAGTATCTGTGCAAGAAATGCGGGCACACGTTCGAAGAATTCCAGTCGATGTCCGAGGGAGCGCTCAGGCGTTGCCCGAAGTGCGGCACTGACAATCTCGCGCGGGTCATGGGGGGCGGAGGGGGCTTCATCTTAAAAGGGAGCGGGTTCTACGGCACCGACTACAGGAGGCATCAGCCCGGCGGAGGGGATTCAGGAAAAAAGGAGGCGGGCACGGAAGAACCAGGGAAGAAAAAGACGGGGGAGAAAGAGGCGGAGAAGAAAGCGACGGAGGAAAAGGCCGCGGAAAAGAAAGAAACGGAAAGCAAAGATGCGGCAAAGAAAGGGAAGGAGAAGAGACGGACGGAGAAGCACGACGGGGGGAAAGGAAGCCCGGGGTCTCAGCCCTCGTCCCCTCCGCCGACGTCGGGGCCGCCGGAGAAGAAAGACTGAGACCCGGGTCAACCGGTGCGGAAATTTACGTCCCTTTTTTCATGATTTTTGCTTTGGGGGGTGTCGCTTCTTTCAGTGACGTGAGCGTCATCGTACCGTCACCCACCGTCCCCTTCGCTTCGAAGAACAGGCCCTTTTCACGCTTGGATTTCTCGATGAGGCCCTTCGCCGTGGCGCTCCCCTTCTCGTCGAATTTGTAGTACTTCCCTCCGGAGAATATCCCGTAACCGCTCCCCGCGCAGTTGTCATCCAGCGCACATTCCTTGGAGTGCCCTTCGGCCTTCTCCATAGCGTTCTCCTTCATTGCCATCTTCCCCGCGCACATCTGGTCAACGACGTAGCCCTTCAGTGCCGTGGGCTTCGCGTCCTGCGCACCGGCTGTCAGCGCAAAGCAGACGACAATCGTACACAATGCTATGAGGTACTTCATGGTTCCTCCCGAGTGTTGTGTGTTGAGTGGGGTGGGTGTCATCTCCGTACAACAGGAGGAAGGAGGGAAAAGTTCCCTTCATTCTCACTCGTAGCGGTCGAGCCTGAAGTTCTCCCCCAGGTAGAGTTTGCGTGCCTCAGGGTCGTCCGCGAGGCTCTCCGACGTGCCCGCCTTCAGGATCTGCCCTTCGAAAAGGAGATAGGCGCGGTCGGTGATCGAGAGGGTTTCATGGACGTTGTGGTCGGTCACCAGGACGCCGATGCCACGCTGCTTCAGCGCCGCCACGATCCTCATGATCTCCTCCACCGCGATCGGATCAATCCCTGCGAACGGTTCATCCAGGAGTATGAAATTCGGATCCGTCGCAAGCGCACGCGCGATCTCTGTGCGCCGCCGCTCGCCGCCTGAGAGCATGTAGCCCTTGCTCCGGGCGAGATGGCCGATGTTGAAGTCCGTCATCAGCCGCTCGCATTTCGCGCTCCGCTCTGCGGCGGTCATGTCCATCATCTGCAGAACAGCGAGTATGTTCTCTTCGACCGACATTTTCCGGAAAACGGACGCCTCCTGCGGAAGGTAGCCGATCCCCATCCGCGCGCGCCTGTACATTGCGACCTTGGTGATCTCCCTGTCGTCCAGATACACCTTCCCCTCGTTCGGCGCGATCATGCCGACGATCATGTAAAACGTCGTCGTCTTCCCCGCGCCGTTTGGTCCGAGAAGCCCCACCACCTCCCCCTGCCGGACATCGATGCTGACTCCCCTGACGACGGTGCGCTTCTTGTACCGCTTGACGAGGTTTTCGGCGCGAAGGACCCTGCGGGTCTGCTGACCGCTTCCGTTCACCATGATACTCCGTTCCCGTTGTTAGTGGTCGTGCACCGTGCCGGGGGAGACCCCCTTCACAAGGCGCGGCGTATTCACCCGCCAGACGAAGCCCGGGAGGGCGTACTCGGTCTCCTTCCCCCGCACCATGTTCTCCGGAAAGTACTCCCCCTCCACACCGCCGTACACGGTGATCGTCTCCGCTTTCCCCTCAGCGAAGAGCATCACGATTCTGTCACCGCTGGTCCTGTTCAGGCCGTTCGCAAGCGAATCGTCATACAGGTGATAGAGGCTCACCGCCCTCCCTTCCACATCCGTCCGGCTGAGCCCCCGGGCGCCGAAGAGCATCCGCAACCGGTCACCTGCGATCTGGTCATACCGCTCAGGGTGGAGCGAATCGCTCCGTGACACGGCGAACGCACTCCCCATGACGTGGAGGCGCCGGAGCTTCCGTTTCGTCAGGTAGACGTTGATCGAGTCCCCCACCACCTGGGTGTCCCGGTACCAGATCACGGGCGCACCCCGGAGCACGATGCTGTCCCCCGCGGTGAAAAAACACGCGTACCGGGCCGTGGCGGCAAGGTCCGTACGGACCAGCTCGACGCTGTCACGCGCGATGAGCCGGCGCGTCGAATCCCGGTACGACTCGAGGATGACACCCCGCACCTGAAGCGTGTCGAACTGCCCCTCCCCCGCGGAGTCGACCTGCACCATCAGCGGGGAAACCGTCATCCTGCTGTACAGACGGACGGCATCGTGGTCGAGCCTCCCGCCGTAGATCGTCAGCCTGTCCGCCGGGCTCCGGACGACGACATGCCCGCGGGCGAGCGACCGCCGGCTGAGGCGCCAGTACTGGAGCGTGTCCGCGGAAAGTACCGAGGACGAATCGACGACGACGACATGCGTATGAAAGAATGCCCGGCGTTCCTCCGCAAAGTACTCTCCATATGCCGCGGTGAGCCGCGTGTTCCCGTCATCCAGCACGACGCGTTCGAAACCTTCGGCGCGCCGCTCCGGCCGGTAGTAGACCCCCCGCGGAGCCCGGAGCGTGAGGCTGTCGTCGGTCACGATGACGTTCCCCGTGAGGAGGAATTTACCGTCGCGTATGTACTGAAGCGCGCGGTCGCAGGTGATGTGCGTGTTCTCCTGCGTCAGGAAGACGTGACCGATGAGCTCACGGACGTCCTCCCCCCCGATCTGTGTCACGTGGAGGGTATCGGCGCTTACTTCCTGCGCCCGCACAGAAGGGGCCCGGAGCGTCAGGAGAGAGACTCCGAGAACGGAGACGAAGAGAGCGGGGCTATTCATGCTTGACTGCCTGGCCCGTGACTCTGAAAATCCTGTAATTCCTGAGATCCTGGTCGCTCACGAGCCCCACTCCCGTGATATGCTCTGTCGGGGACGTGATATCCACAAACGCGTGTGTGTGAATCGTCCTGTCGGCGTTCGTCCAGAACAGGCTGTCGGTCTTCATTGTCGAGCCGCTGTCGGACACCACGACAACGTCGTTGTATGCCTCGAAATCCTGCGTGGCATCGTTGACTTTCCCCCGGCGCGCGGTGAGAAGGGAGGTGTGGCGTCCCTCCGCGTCGAAGAAATCGACGTGCACGCTGTCGTCGAGGAACGTCATCCGCTGGCCCTGGAAGTCCGCGATGTGTCCCGCCCACAGTACGGCCTTGATGCGGGCCGAATCAGTGAAGTACACGGTGCTCCGCCAGCTTTCCTGCGACGGGAGGATCGACCCCGGGAGAGTATGGACTGAAGGGTTGATTTTCTCCCCGCATCCCGCAAGGAGGAGCAGCGCCGTGATGTGGAAACGGTTCATCCCGCGTCGTCCCCTCCCAGCCCCGCCTTGACGAGATCGTGC
>DASVIU010000758.1:0-1987 GCA_036386275.1 Bacteroidota bacterium
TGAGGCCGTGATTCCTTCCGGAGGAACACTCTCCGCGCGCTGCTCCAGGAAGAGCTCATATGATCAGCTGGCAGCGGAGGACGCCTGGGGAAGAGACGTGCGGAGTGCGGGTGAGACGGAAGAGGATCATTACAGATGCGAGGCATCATGCCGTGCGGGGAAGAGTATTACTTTCTCCACAGTCATGGAATATGCCCGGGTTTTTGGAGCAGGCGGAGACGTCCTGCACGGAGTGCTCCTCGGCGGCGACATCTCGTTCACACCCCTCCCCCGTTACTCCTTCGATACCCGGTTCTCACTTTTCCATACCGACGGATACGGCGCGCGGCTCTACGATTACGAATCCGGCCTGCCGGGTCAGCTTTCCCTCCCCCCGCTCTACGGGCACGGGCTCCGCTGGTATATACGGCTCCGATGCCGTCCAGTACTATGGGCGGACATCGCGATCAGGTACGCGGCGACCGTGAAGGAGGCATCTGTCAGCGGCACCGAGCCATTCCGTGAAACACCCGCAGCCTGTGCGGCGCAGATCGGCCTCCAGGCCGATATCCGTCTCCCCTGACGCGTTACCGGTTCCCCCCTCGGAGCGAAACCTCCTTTCTTGATTTTCGGAGAGGTTTTAGGTACAGTGAACGCCACACACCGTTTCCGGATTGGCGACTGATCGAATCGACATGCCACAGGTTATCCTGCGCGAACTCCCGAGGTTCCCGCTGGCGGACGTCCCCACGCCCGTCCAGAGGCTCGAACGGCTTTCGGCGTACCTGGGTGGGCCGGGCATATTGATGAAGCGGGATGACATGACCGGGCTTGCCTTCGGCGGCAACAAAACACGGAAGCTCGAGTTTCTGGTCGCCGAGGCCCTGGCCCGGGGGGCCGATACGCTCCTGACCGCGGGGGCGGCACAATCAAATCACTGCAGGCAGACCGCTGCTGCAGCCGCGAAGGCCGGCAAACGATGCGACCTCGTTCTGGGAGGTGCCGCTCCCTCCGTGCCGGAGGGAAATCTCCTGCTCGATACACTTCTGGGGGCCCGCATACATTGGGCAGGGTCCGATCGCCGCGGCGAAACTCTCGAGTTTGTCGCCTCGTCGCTCAGAGAGGAAGGGCTCAATCCCTTCCTGATTCCGTACGGAGGTTCTTCCTCTCTCGGGGCTGCAGGCTATGTCATGGCCATGGCCGAGCTCGCAGGCCAGCTCCCGTTTGAAGAGATCAGCGTCGATGCGATGGTATTCGCCTCGAGTTCGGGAGGCACTCACGCCGGGCTCATCGCCGGGGCGCTGGCATCCGGCTACACGGGGCGGATCCTCGGCGTCTGCGTGGAAAAGGGGGAGCAGGGTGAAGGAGCGCTACCCGGCGTAATCATTTCGCTCGCCCGGGGGACTGCACGCCTCCTCGGAGCCCCCGATCTGGTCCCTGAAGGAATGCAGGTGTTCCTGGATTACCGGTACACCGGCGAGGGGTATGGAGTAGTCGGTCCCCGGGAGCGGGAAGCAATACGGCTTCTGGCGCGGCTCGAAGGGATATTCCTCGACCCGGTGTACACCGCAAGGGCGATGGGAGGGTTGATCGACATGATCGTCCGGGGAGAATTCACAAAGAAAGAGAATGTCCTCTTCTGGCATACCGGCGGCACCCCGGCCCTCTTTGCTTACGCAGGGGATATCACCTGATCGCTCACGCCCGCGGTTTTTGAGGTTTCCCCCCCGTTTCGTATATTAACTGCGCACAATGGAAAAATGTTCATTCTGAAGCGGGTGATACTGTGAGCACGAAGAGGAGGGTGGTGGTTGCGATGAGCGGGGGAGTGGACTCTTCCGTGGTCGCCGGTATCCTTGTGGAAGAAGGATACGACGTCGTCGGCCTCACGATCAAGACGTACAGGTACGAAGACGTCGGCGGGAACACAGGGAATGAAAGCAGTTGCTGTTCACTGGACGGGATTCAGGATGCCCGCGCAGTGGCTGCACGGCTTGGAATCCCTCAT
>DASVIU010000759.1:0-5531 GCA_036386275.1 Bacteroidota bacterium
CGAGCCACATGGACCGATGGACGATTTGTGAGAGAGAGTGCCTCTTCGCACAGCGGTCTTCGCCGCGCCATGACTGTCAGGTGCGAAGACACTCGACAACGTTCAGGTTCGCCGCACGCCGCGCGGGGAACAGGCCGGCCGCGAGCCCGATCGCCGCGAGTACAAAGACAGTGGCAAGCACCACCACCACCGAGATTTCGGGGGTACCGACGAAATCCTTTATCGGAATATACTTCATCACTTCGGTGAGACCCCAGGCGATCAGAAACCCGATCGACGACCCGATCGCGATTATGAAAAATGTCTCGGCAAAAAACTGGACCATGATCGTGCGCCGCCTGGCCCCGACCGCGCGCCTGACACCGATCTCCTTGACCCGCTCCTGCACGACGATGTACATGATGTTGGCAACGCCGATGCCCCCCACCCCCAGCGTGAAGCTTCCGATCAGCCCCATAAACAGATTGAATGCCAGGAAGAAATAGAATATGAATTTATCCATCCCGGCTGTGTCCCATATCCAGACCGCATTCTTGTCGGCAGGATCAAACCTGTATTTCTTCCCCAGAACGCTCCGCACCTGGTCCTGGACCTGCTCCGACTCCCGCGGATCTTTCGGCGTATAAATGATGTTGCGGAGGTGGTACGCTCCGAACACCGAAGCGAACGTCGAGGCCGGGATGAACACACGGTCCTGGTCGCGACGGTTGTAGGATGAACTCTGCGTCTTCTTCTGCATCACGCCCACCACGAGGAAGGGAACCTGGTCAACATAGATCAACTTGCCGACCGCCACTCCCTCGCCGAACAGGAGCCGCTTCACTTCATCCCCGATAAGCGCCACCCGTTTCCGGTCCTGCATGTCAATGTCGTCGATGAACCTCCCCCCCTGCTCGGGAATGATGCTCCGCATATCGGCATAGACAGGGTAGACGCCCGAGACGAGCGTATTTGTAATGTTCTCCCCGAGCCGGACCTGAGCGTCCCCAGCGGCGTATTCAGGGCTGATGCGTCCGATCCCGGGAACCTGGGATGCGATAAGCCGGGCGTCCTCTTCGATGAAGCTCACCGGCCGGCCTATGCCGAACCCCTCGAACGGTTTGGTGGTGCGACCGGGGAACATGATCGCAACGCTCTCCCCCATCCCGTGCATGTTCACGGCGAGCTGGCGCTTGAACCCCATGCCGAACGCGAGCAGGACGACGATGGCCACCGTCCCCCAGACGATGCCGAATATCGTCAGGAACGTCCGGAGCTTCTGGGCCCTGATGTCCCGCAGGAACTCGATGATTGTCGTCCGCAGGCTGTCCATGGGCGCCTACTCAATCTTCTTGACAGGCTTCTCGATCACCTCTTCCCCCTCCTTCAACCCTTCGGCCACCTCGACAGTGATGGCATCGCTCAGGCCCGTCTTGATGTACCGTTCCTCATCCTTCCCCTGTGCAATCGGGACCCGGACAAACGCGGAGTCGTTCCTGAACGTGACAACACGTTCGGGGATCACGAGCACGCTGTCCTTCTGGCGGATGATCACGCTGGCGTTCGCTGAATACCCTGCGCGCAGCACGCTATTGCTTGTCCTCGGGATCGCGATCTCGATCGGGAAGACGGTCGCGTTCTCCTTCTTTTCCGCCTTCAGCGAGATCTTCGTGAGCGTTCCGGTGACCTTGTCCGTGGGGAGCGCACCCACTTTGATCTCGGCCTGCATCCCCTCCTTCATGCGTCCCACGTCGATCTCATCGACCGTCCCCTTGAACAGGAGCCGGTCCATGTTCGCCAGCTTCATCAGGACGGTCCCCTCCTGATACGATGTCAGCGGGGTCACGGGATCCCCCACTTGCACGGTCTTCTTCAGGACGAACCCGTCGATGGGGGCCTTCACGATCGACTCGATCTCTACGCCGCCGATCTTCACCCTCCCCTGTTCAAGGAGCTGCAAACGCTCGTGGTTCAGGCTCACCGTGAGCGCCGTCTGTTCATAGTGGCGCTGGAAGTCCTCATACTCTTTGTCGGAAATGAGATGCTTTGACAGGAGCGATTCCTGACGCACCTTGTCCTTCACCGAATTGTCGAGGTCCACCTGCGCAAGCTGGAGATTCCGCTTGGCCTCTGCGAGTTCCAGCGGCGTCGGGTCGGGGCGGACCTCCAGAAGGGGCTGCCCCGCGCGGACGAATGTCCCCGCATCCGCGTATATCCTGCTGACGGCGCCCGAGACCTTGGATTTAATCGAGATTTCGTTCTCCGGCTCTATCGTTCCTACGGCGAGCGCCTTGTCGATGATGTTCCCCTTCGTGACCTTCACACGGGGGAGTGCGGAGTCGTCCCCTTTTTTTGATCCGCCGAACAGCAGGAACGCGGCCCCGACGAGGACCACGACGCCCATGGATGAGAACATGATCTTGTTTTTCATTTTCATTGAGAGGCTCCGGAAAGGACGGTGGGGAAGTACCAGTGTAATGTACGCACAAAGGGAGAGATTTGTTGCAAAAGGGGACGAATTGAGGTAGATTCGCGTCATGGATTCCACAGGCACACTGAGCGATTTCCACCCCGCTGTCCGGGACTGGTTCCGGCGAACATACGGCGCCCCGACGCCGCCGCAGACGCTCGGGTGGCCCAGCATCTCCTCCGGGAAGCACACGCTCATACTCGCCCCGACAGGTTCCGGAAAGACACTCGCGGCGTTTCTCTGGGCGATCAACCATCTCGTGGAACAGCACCTGGAGGGTACGCTCCTGCCGGGGGTCCGGATACTGTATGTTTCTCCCCTGAAGGCGCTCAACAACGACATCGAGAGGAACCTGGAGGGTCCGCTGGCCGGTATCAGACATGCCGCCTCAGAAGCGGGTTTGAACCTCCCCGCCATACGGACGGGAGTAAGGACCGGCGACACGACGCAGTCCCGGCGGGCCGCGATGCAGAGAAATCCTCCCGACATACTCATCACGACCCCCGAATCACTCTACCTGATGCTCACCTCCGTGCGATCCCGGGGGATGTTCCGCACGGTCCAGTACGTAATCGTCGATGAGATACACGCCGTGTGCGGGAACAAGCGGGGCGTCCACCTCTCTCTCTCACTGGAGAGGCTCCAGGAAGTGGCGGAGCAGGAGTTTGTCAGGATCGGGCTCTCCGCGACGCAGCGACCGCTGGACCGGATCGCGGCGTTTCTGGGAGGGGTGCGCCGGGAGGGGAGTGCGTTCGTGCCCCGGCCTGTGTGCATCATCGACGCAGGGCACAAGAAGTCGATGGACGTGCAGGTGGAGTGCGCCCCGCCTGACTTCTCCCTCCTCACGCAGGAGGGGGTCTGGCCCCTCGTGTTCACCGAGATACTCACGCTCATCAATATCCACAGAACGACACTTATATTCGTCAACAACAGGCGGCTGGCGGAACGGGTCTCGGCGGCCCTGAACGAAGCGGCCGCAAGCGGTGACACGGAAGGGGAGGGCGCGGGACCGGCCCCGATCAACCTCCACGCGGTCCCCCGTTCCACAACCGGGATCGGGGGGAGCAACGGGAACGAGCCGCTCGTGCAGGCGTATCATGGAAGCATGTCACGGCAGGCACGGGAGAAGATGGAGACGGACCTGAAGGGGGGAAAGATCAGGGCGCTCGTCGCCACATCCTCTCTCGAACTGGGGATTGATATCGGGAGCATCGACCTGGTGATACAGATTCAATCCCCCAGAGGGATAGCCCGCGGGCTGCAGCGGATCGGCCGGTCGGGTCACCTTGTCAACGCGACAAGCAAAGGTCGGATTTTCCCCACCCACCGTGAAGACCTCGTCGAGTCGGCTGTCGTCGCCAGGGGGATCGTCGAACACCAGGTGGAAGAGACGGCAATCCCCGAAAACTGTCTCGACGTGCTGGCCCAGCAGGTCGTGGCGATTGTGAGCGTGGAAGAGAGGGAGCCCGATGAGCTCTTCGACCTCGTCCGCCGGTCATATTGTTACCGCGATCTCCCACGCGTGCTCTTCGACGGCGTGATCCAGATGCTCGCCGGCCGGTACTCCGGGGAGACGTTCCGCGAGCTCAGGGCGAGCATCTCGTGGGACAGGGTCAACGGCATCCTCCGGTCACTCCCCGGGAGCAGCCGGCTTGCTGTGACAAACGGGGGAACCATCGCGGACCGGGGATATTACGGCGTCTACCTGGGGGACGGGAAGACCAAAGTGGGGGAAGTGGACGAAGAGTTCGTGTACGAGACGAGGAGCGGCGATACGTTTATACTCGGGTCGAGCGTCTGGCGGGTGGAGGAGATCGACGCAAACAGGCTCACCGTCAGCCCCGCCCCCGGTCAGCCCGCGCGCATGCCTTTCTGGCGGGGGGAAGGGATAGGACGAAGCTATGAACTCGGTTTGAACGTCGGGCGCTTCCGCAGATGGATGGAGGAGGCAATCGACCTGCCGGAGTGCCTCGCACGGCTCCGTGCGGAGTACCCGATCGACAGCCGGTGCGGATGGAACATACGCGAGTACTTTCGCAAACAGCGGGATGCCACGGGAGTCATCCCCCACGACCGGCTGATACTCGTTGAATCGTTCCGCGACGAGATCGGTGACCCGCGGCTCGTCGTCCACTCCTCGTTCGGGCGGAGGGTGAACGGACTCCTCGGACTCCTGCTCGCCCGCAGGCTTCAGGGACTGACCGGCATCGAGCCGCAGATGCTTTACAACGATGACGGCATATTGCTCCGTTCGGCGGATGCGGACACGCTACCGGCGGACATTCTCGACAGTATCGTGGCGGACGAGGCCCGCCGGATCGTTCTCGACGAAGTCCTCTCCTCTCCGCTGTTCGGAGGGCAATTCCGGCAGAACGCCTCCAGGGCGCTCCTGATGCCGCGGACCGCCCCGGGGAAGAGGACTCCGCTCTGGCTTCAGCGCCTGCGCGCCGGCGACCTCCTTCAGATCGCCCGCAGATACGACGACTTCCCGATCGTCATAGAGACGGTGAGGGAAATCCTCCACGATGTGCTCGATTTCGAGCACTTCATGGATGTTCTCAGGGGGATCGAGCAGGGATCGATCGCCGTCGCACACGCTTCCACGGAGATCCCCTCCCCTTTCGCAGCCAGCCTGCTCTTCGATTTCATCGCAGTGTATATGTACCAGAACGACCAGCCGCGGGAAGACCGCCTGAGCCAGTACCTGGCCGTAAACAGGGAAATCCTCGGCGAGATCATCGACCTCGACTCGGTATCATCCCTTTTGCGCCCCGAGGCGATCGATGCGGTGGAGCGGCAGCTGCAGCACAGTGCAGCGGGGACACGGGCCCGTTCTCCCGAGGAGCTGATGGAGATACTCCTGCGGATAGGCGACCTGACGGGAGAAGAGCTGCGCGACCGGTGCGAAGGAGATCCCGCCGCAATCGTGCGGGTGCTCGAGAGTGACGGAAGGATCCTGAAGGTCGATTTTCACGACGGGCCGCGCTGGATCGCAGCGGAGGAACAGGAACTCTACCGCTCTCTCGAATCCGAGCGGAGCGCGGAGTTCCTGATCGGAAGGTACATGCAGAACCACGGCCCC
>DASVIU010000760.1:0-1615 GCA_036386275.1 Bacteroidota bacterium
TTTGGTGACGAAAATATACCAAGTCGCCGCGTAAAAACCAATGCTGAAGAGCCCGAGGTAGGCGGTGTGCGCGGCGATCTCACCCCAGGGAACCGGCTGTTCCATGACCTTCTGCCAGACATTGAAGTACGTGGTGAAAAGGTACGGGCGGATCGCCGTGAAGATGGAGATCGGCGTGGAACTGACGACGAGGAAGACGATGATCACCGCCATCGTCCCGATGATCGGGCCGATGGCATTCTCGACGAGGGAGGAGAACAGGAGCGCGAGAGACGCCACGCACCACATGCTCCAGATGCCCAGGCCGAACGTCAGGGCAAGGCGCCATGGCACCTCATCCCGCGGGATGATTGTCAGCGTCCCCCCGGGGACGATCAGGTCCCCCCTCCCGAAGAGCGCCAGACCCAGCCCGAGGGCGAGCAGCGCGAGGAATGCGACGAGCGAAAACGTATACAGGAGCGTTGTCGTGTACTTCGCGGCAAGGATGCGGGTCCGCGACGGGGGATGGATGAGCATGAGCCGGAACGTCCCTCCGGTCGCTTCTCCGGCAAGTTGATCGCCTGCAACGAGGCTTATCAGGAACGGGACGTGGATCCAGAGACTGTTCATGATGAAGTACGTGATGAAGTAGGCGTTGAACAGGTTTCCGACAATGAGGAAGTCCTCCCCCAGCCCGCGCGTCATGTTCCGCACGATCGACCACCCCTCTGCCCTGAGCCCGAATTCGACGAGCGGGACGACCACCCCCACGGCAATGAACCCGATGTACGTCCGCCACTTTCTGAAGGTCTTGAGAATCTCGTTGCCGATGATCACCCGCATCATAGCCCGGGCCCCTCCCCCGTAATTGACAGAAAGTATTCTTCGAGCGAGCGCTGGGGGACAAGCGCCCGGACTTCGATCCCCGCGCGGACAAGCTCGGCGTTCATCGAACCGGCATGCGCTGCGGGGATCTTCACGTGAATCCGGTCTTCCCCGAGGGTCGCCTCCTCCACGTACGGCAGGGAGCGGATGATCTCCAGCGCCCGGGCTGCGGGGACGGCGATGACGTTTACCGTCCCCGTTCCGGCGGAGAGTAACCCGCTCACGCTCCCCTGGACGACGAGCGATCCGTTATTGATGATGGCCATATTCGTGGCCAGATGTTCGATCTCGGAAAGGAGATGGGAGGAAAGGAAGACGGTGACCTTCCGCTCGGCGGCGAGGCGCGCGATCAGATCCCGCACCTCCTTGATGCCGTGCGGATCGAGCCCGCTCGTCGGTTCATCGAGCACGACAAGTTCCGGCGAACCGAGGAGGGCGGCGGCGAGGCCGAGCCTCTGTTTCATGCCGTGGGAATATGATTTGACCCTGTCCCCGGAGCGACCGGCGAGGCCGACGGTCTCCAGTACCGCGCCGATTGCAGAAGGAGAGACTCCTCCGTTCAGATCTGCGATGATCTCCAGGTTGCGCCGGGCGGAGAGGTAAAGATAGAAATCAGCGCGTTCGACAAGCCCTCCCACGCGGGCGAGGACCGTCCCCCTTTTTTCGCGGAGCGGGAGACCGAAGAGTTCCACCGATCCGGTGCTCGGGGTGATCAGCGAAAGAATCATGCGGATTGTGGTGCTTTTTCCTG
>DASVIU010000761.1:0-3279 GCA_036386275.1 Bacteroidota bacterium
CGACACCATCCGGCCCGAAGACCTTTCCCTCCCGAGCACGCCTGCCGCTCTTCCGGCCGGCTCGGCCGGAGAAGGGAAAATCGGCACCGCGATCCCGCTCAAAGAGATCGAGCGGATCCATATCGAAGGGGTTCTGAAGAACATGAGGGGGAACAAGGCGGAATCCGCAAAGATCCTCGGCATAAGCCTCAAGACACTCTACACAAAACTCCAGCAGTACCAGATCAAGATACAGTCCTGAGCGTCCCTACTCCCAGGCATCGGATGCAGGCCAGGTTTCGAAGGATGGGGAACAGACTCGCACGGGGGGTGGGACTTTACACGCCAGTCCGGGCCCTCTACAATTCCCTTTTTCTCTCCCGCTCGACCCGGACCGTCTCCATCGGCCCTCTCCACGCCACATTCAGCACACCGACGCACACGATCATGGAACACGTGGAATCCCTGGGGGGAGAGCGACTCCTTCTGGAACAGCTTGTGGAGGAACTGAGGGAGGATGACGTTTTCTGGGATGTCGGGGCGAGTTTCGGGCTGTATGCGGTGATCGCCGCGTGGAAAATATCCACCCCGGGAGCCGTCGTGGCGTTCGAACCCGAGCCGCGCATGCGGGCTCTTCTTGAACGGAATTTGCGTCTGAACGGGATCGAATCTGTTTCCGTCCGGGCGACGGCACTTGGCGACCGGGACGGGATTACCCAACTTTTCAGAGCGGCCAACCCGAACACCGGCTCCAGCTCGCTTGCCCTGAGGCGCGATTACAAATTAAGGAAAAAGGGGACTCCCGTGGAGGTCCGCAGGGGGGACACACTCGCCGGCGCGGGAGGATCCCCTCCCCCGACATGCCTCAAAATCGACGTCGAAGGGAGCGAGGGGAGAGTAGTGGCAGGGATGGAGAACCTCCTCCGGAACGGACGACTCCGTTCGCTTTTCTGCGAGGTGCATCCGCAGCTTCTCCCGTCGTTCGGCGACAGTGCAGCGTCATTCGAACGCACGCTTGTCGACTCCGGGTTCGCGATCACCGAGCGGACCCCCCGGGGCTCCGAGTATCATCTGGTCTGCCGCCGGTAACGCCCCCCCTCTACCAGAGACATCCCCACACCCCACACCACCACAGATGCCGCCAGTCCGGCGTACATCGGCTCAATGCCGAGAGGATAGTGGTCAGAACTCCCCATTTCCCTTGACCAGCCCGCCAGAAGCCAACCAAGCGAGACAAGCCACCCGAGCGCCATGGAGGCGAACGCCGTATTCGGCCCGGACCGGAGGCGGTCAAAATACGACGTGACAAGCGGAACCAGGAGCCCGGGGATAACGACGGTGCCGATGGTGTACCAGAGGCGAATGACAGAGGGAATGGCAAGCGCCAGCGCGATGGAGAGCAACCCGGTGAGGAGGATCCCCCACCGGACCGATCCCGTCGTCGCATTCTCCCCCATCCGCCCGCGGAGTCTCGCAACGATGTCCCGCCCGATCGTCATCGCCGAGACGAAGGCTTGGCTGTTCAGCGTGGACATGATCGCCGCAAGCATCCCCACATAGAACAATCCCTTCGCCACGGGGGGAAGGACCGCTTCGGCCAGAAGCGGATATGCCATGACCGGCTGGTCCATGTCCGGGAGCACCGCCCGTGCGTAGAGTCCGGCCATCGTCGTCATGGAATCGAACACGACCCAGAAGAGGACGGATATGAGTATCCCCCGCTTCGCGACCTCACCGGTCCGGGCGGCGTAACACCGCTGGTGGAACGAAGGATCGACAAGCGTCCAGAGAGCGATGAAGAACCATACCAGGACGAACTGTATCGAATTCCCGCCGTTCCATGTCAGGTGGAGCGGGGGGACATGGGCTGCAATGAAGCCGAGTCCTCCGAATTTTGACGCCGCGAACGGCAGGATGACACCGAACCCGATGAACATCATGAAGAACTCGAAGACATTCGTGTTGACGTCGGAGCGGAATCCCCCCGTGAAGAGATACACGACGGAGGCAAACGTCCCGGCGGCAACACTGACGGCGGGGGACCAGCCGGTCACAAGACCGATAAGCACCCCCACCATCAGCACATAGGGAGCGGGTGTCATGAGTATCAATGTGAGGAAACTCCCGAGCAGTGCGGTCTTCTTCCCGTAGGCCAGGTTCAGTTTGTCGGGGATCGAAAGGAGGTTTGTCGCGCGAACCCTCTTTGCAAGGAGAAACGCGAACACGACGGCAAAGACGTAATACGGGACTCCCTGAAGGAACCAGTTGGAGAGGCCGAACCGGTAGGAGAATTCACCGACTCCCAGTATTCCGCCGTACCACGAAGACACCAGTGTCATGACGAACACGGGGGTCGTGAGAGAACGGCCCGCGAGAAGGAAATCCACATCGCGGACGGAGGAGCGGGCAGTAAAGATGCCGATGGCGATCACGGCGACGCAAAAGACGGCAATCACCGCAAGATCGGCGGGGGCCAGCGTCACCATACAGAGACCCCGTCGCGGTGCCGCACCCCGTCGAGTATCACAATCAGCGTCCTTCCCCGCCGGACCGTGACGCTGAAGGGGGATGTGCTGACGACGTTGCTCACACCGATCTCGCCCGTGTGCATCGCAGCGTCCTTCAGAGGATACCGGAGTCCGCGGAGTGTGATACCTCCGCAATTGCCGAAGGGGAGAAGGCTGACCGTCGTCCCGCGGGGGGCGTTCACCGTCCGGCGCCTGCCGGCGGGGAACGCGCGCCAGCCGTCCCCCACGAACGTTATGCCGAGCGCGCGCGTGTAGTTCCAGAACACCGAGAGGTTCCCGAGCGTGAAATCAATTCTCCCGCCTGTCGCCCCGGCGACAGCGACTGCGGCCGGCCCGGAAGCAGAAATGAAATCGAGGGCCTTCTCCAGATCCGTGTTGTCCTGACGTTTGACGCGGACCACGCGCACGTTACGGAATTCCTTCCTGGTTCCGGGGAGTATCGAGTCCAGGTCACCGATGATCACGTCGGGCCTGATGCCCGAGCGGAGCGCGGCGTTGGCGCCCCCGTCCGCCGCGACGATCATGTCCGCTTCTCCGGCGAGCCGGCGGAGGAGCGCCCGCGAGGGGGGCTCCCCGTTACAGATGAGAAGGACACGCGGTGCAGATGCTTTCCCGGAAGCTTTCCCAGAAGCTTTCATAGATGCACGCTCAGGCCGACGAGGAGATTCCGCTCCGCCGCGGGAAAGAAGGTGTTCCCTTCTCCCCCCGCGAGGTACAGTGTGTTGAATATGTTTCTCAGCTCCCCCCGGAGCGTCAGATCCATGCCGGCAAA
>DASVIU010000762.1:0-6018 GCA_036386275.1 Bacteroidota bacterium
TTGCGTATGCGCATGGAATGTGGAACACGTTCGTGTACGGCTACACCGACCCGAACGGGGTCATTGTCCCGCCGTCGGTCGACGAGAAACTTTCAACAAACAATTTCTTCCTTACGCTCACGCACAGGTTCTAGCTTCCCTGTTTGCAGAAGTAGACTCCATTCGATATATTGAAGTCCATCATTCGATGGACTTCTTTATTATAAGCAGATGAGCCGGAAAACCAGGATTATCGGGGGGACGATCGGCGTTCTGCTTGTCGCACTCGTCGCTGCCGCCCTGTTTCTCCGTTACCAGATCCGCAAGTCGTTTCCTGTCACGACGGGGACACTCACTGTCCGCGGACTGACTTCCCCCGTCCGCGTCCTGCGTGATGCGTACGGCGTTCCGCACATCGAAGCCGCAAACGAGCACGATCTGATGGTCGCGACCGGCTTCGTGCACGCCCAGGACCGTCTGTGGCAGATGGACATGTCACGCCGCGCCGGGGAAGGGCGGCTCTCCGAGCTCTTCGGCCAGGCGACGCTCCCGTTCGACAGGATGTTCCGCATCGTGGGGATCAGGAGGAGCGCCGCACAGATCATTGCACGGATGGCGCCCGAATCGCTGGACCGTCTCCGCTGGTACGCCGACGGGGTGAACGCATACATCGCCTCCGCCAGGGGGCGGTACCCTGTCGAATTTGATCTCCTCGGCTATGTGCCCGAACCCTGGACGCCACTCCACAGCGTGATCGTCGGACGGCTCACCGCCTGGGAGCTGAACCTCTCCTGGTGGACCGACCTGACCTACGGGAGCATTGCCGGGCGCGTCGGCCTCGACCGCATATTCGATATCATGCCGGAGTATCCTGCCGGCGTGCCGCCGACCGTGCCGCAGGGAGAGTGGAGGTCATACGCCTCCCTCGGTCTCCCGTACCTCCGGACCGCGCAGGCGTATGCCGCTCTTTCCGGGTCCGCCTCTGTGAGCGGGGGGAGCAACGCCTGGGCGGTTGCCCCCCGGCACTCCACAACCGGTGCAGCGATTCTCGCCAACGACACACACCTGCAGCTGGAGTCCCCTTCCCGCTGGTACGAGATCCAGATGCAGATGCCCGGATCACGTGTCCGGGGAATGTCGATGACCGGCGTCCCGGCGGTCGTCGCGGGGCGGAACGATTCGATCGCCTGGGGTATCACAAACGTCATGGCCGATGACGCGGACTTCTACGTCGAGCAGCTGGACACACTGACGGGCTCACACTACCTGTACGATGGCCAGTGGTATCCCCTCACACTGCTGACCGAAGAGATTCCCGTCCGGGGCGATTCCGCCCGCTCCCTCACCGTACGTCTCACCCGTCACGGTCCGATCGTCACGGATATTGAGACCCCCCTCCAGAAGGGGAAATCCCCGTACGTCGCCAGCATGCGATGGACGGGGAGCGAAGTGGACGACCAGTTCCTTGCGTTCACACGTATTGACAGGGCCGGGAACTGGGGGGAGTTCACAGCGGGAGTCCGGGAGTTCGCCGTCCCCGGTCAGAATTTCGTCTATGCGGACGTCCGTGGGAACATCGGGTACTGGTGCGGCGTGCGTCTCCCGGTGCGCAGCGGAAGGAACTCGCTCCTTCCCCTCCCCGGCTGGGATCCGTCCGCGGAATGGAAGGGGTTCGTACCGTTTGCGCGGCTCCCGCACAGGTTTAATCCCCCCGAAGGATACATCGCCACGGCGAATAACAGGATCGTCGATGAGTCGTATCCGTACCATATCTCCGACCTGTGGGAACCCTCATCCCGCATCCAGCGACTGAACGATGTTCTCGGGGGAAAGGGAGACGCCTTCTCCGTGCAGGACTTTGAACGGTTGCAGCTCGACACATACTCATACTACGCGCGCGAGGTCGTGCCTTTCATCGTCGGGGCATTCCGCGACAGCATCGGAACACTCCCCGGGGGGGACAGGGTCTTCGAATACCTGCGCAACTGGCACTACCGGTTCACCACCGACGATGTCGCGACCTCCATTTACCAGGAGTTCCTCGTCCGGCTGCTGCGCAACACGTTTGCCGACGAGATGGGGGACGATCTGTTCCATGACTGGGTGATTCTCACCAATATCCCGCTCAGGGTCATGGCGCGGCTCCTGGCACAGGGGACGTCCGCCTGGTTTGATGACGTTCGGACCCCGTTTGTGGAAACACGCGATGACATTGTCCGGAAAAGTCTCCGCGAGGCCCTGGTGGATCTCCGTGCGCAATGGGGGGCGGACCCGAAGAACTGGCGCTGGGGGAATCTTCACACCGTAACCCTCAGACATCCCTTCGGACTCCAGAAACCCCTTGACCGCATATTCAACATCGGACCCTTCCCCGCAAGCGGGGGCTCCACCGCGCTTGTCAGCTTCGAGTACGATCTGAACTCGCCGTTCGCCGTGACCGTCGGGCCTTCATTCCGGCAGATATTCGACATGGGGGGGGAGGGGGAATTCCGATCGGTCCTCCCCTCCGGGGAATCAGGGCAGGTGTACCATTATCACTACGCAGACCAGACCAGCCTCTGGCTCAACGGGGCCTACCGGACCGGCGTGTTCCGGGGGCCGGCGCGCGCCGACATGGAACGTCTCATCCTGGAACCCGGTCGATGACTCCCGTAATCTCCCCCGGCCTTTCACGGCGAATCGGTGACGCGCGCTCGATCGTCGCTTTTACAGGGGCAGGAGTCTCCGCTGAAAGCGGCGTCCCGACATTCCGGGGGACCGACGGGATCTGGTCAAAGCTGAAACCTGAAGAGCTCGCCAGCATGAGCGCGTTCATGAAGAATCCATCGATGGTCTGGGAGTGGTACGCCCACCGGAAAAAGATCATGAGCGGAATTGCACCCAACCCGGGGCATCACGCACTCGCGCGGATGGAGAACCTCGTCCCGTCATTTGCCGTCATCACGCAGAACATCGACAACCTCCACCGCCGTGCGGGGAGCCGGACCGTCTATGAGCTGCACGGAAACATCGAACGGAACTACTGCATGAAATGCGGGGCCCCGTACGGGGACGATTTTGAGGCGGCTGCCTCCGGTGTCCCGCTCTGCCCGGCATGCGGCGGACTTGTGCGGCCTGATGTCGTCTGGTTCGGCGAGATGCTCCCGGAAGATGAATGGGATGCCTCCGTGCGCGCGGCGGAAGGGGCGGACCTGTTCATGTCCATAGGCACATCCGCGGTCGTTTACCCTGCGGCTTCGCTACCGCTTGTCGCAAAACGGTCCGGCGCCTACCTGCTGGAAATCAACCCCGAACCCACGCCGCTCACTGCACAGGCGGACGAGTACCTTCAGGGCCCCTCCGGCGTCCTCCTCCCCCTCCTTGCTGACGCCATGGAAGCGGTGCGCCGGTTGCCTCCCTCACACAGATGACATCGACAGGCAGAACATGACCCCCCAACGCGGCAAGACCAAAATCGTCTGTACGCTCGGACCGGCGTCCTCATCTGTCGCAACGGTTGTCGACCTTATTCAATCGGGGGTGGGGATCGTGCGGCTCAACTTCTCGCACGGAACACAGGAACAACACAGCGAAGTGCTGAAGAACGTACATCAGGCCGTCGAACAAGCCGGTGTCGTAATATCTATCCTGCAGGACCTCCAGGGGCCGAAGATCCGCATCGGCGAGCTCAGTGTCCCGTCGATAGACCTCCGCCAGGGGGAGAAACTTGTCATCACCACCGAGCCGCTCGTCGGCGGACCCGGCAGGGTCTCCACGACGTATGAAGCCCTTTCGAGCGACGTCCACCCCGGCGCCGACATACTCCTCGACGACGGGAAGCTCCGTCTGAAAGTCCTGGAAGTCAAGGGAAAGGATGTGACCTGTGAAGTCGTCATCGGCGGAAGCCTCTCCGCCCACAAGGGGATCAACCTCCCGGGTGTCGCCGTGAGCGCGCCGTCGCTCACGGAGAAGGACATACAAGACCTTGAATTCGGGCTCGAACATGAAGTCGATTTTGTGGCCCTGTCGTTTGTGAGGACCGCCGATGATGTCCGCAACCTCCGGGCCGCTATAGCGGCGCGCCGCCCCGCCGGGCTCCGCCCCCGGATAATTGCGAAGATCGAAAAGCCTCAGGCAATTGCGAACATCGAGGAGATCATCGGCGCAACCGACGGTGTCATGGTCGCCCGTGGCGATCTCGGTGTGGAGCTCCCGGCCGAAGATGTCCCCATACTGCAAAAGATGATCGTCGCCCGCTGCAACGGAGCGGGGAAACCCGTCATCATTGCCACGCAGATGCTTGAATCGATGATCAACAGTCCCACCCCCACACGCGCCGAGGTGAGCGATGTCGCCAACGCCGTGCTTGACGGGGGGGATGCCGTGATGCTGAGCGGCGAAACGTCGGTGGGGAAGTACCCTGTGGACACTGTGCGCATCATGGCCAGGATTATCCGCAAAGTCGAGTCGGAACGGCAGGGGAAGCGGCACATGATCATGGAGTCCAGGGCGACCGTCGAGAACCGGCATGACGCGCTCGGCCGCTCCGCCTGCGTGCTTGCGGACCAGATGCGCGCCGCGGCGATCGTGACGGTGACAAACTCCGGGCACACCGCGCGCGTCATCGCACGGTACAGGCCTGATCCACCGATCATCGCCGTTACCGACAGCGTCAGGACTCTGCGCTCCCTCGGCCTTGTCTGGGGGGTCCGGGGGCTGATTGTTGAGAACCTGGGGGACGATTCGGACAGCGCGCTGGCGAGGGTTCAGGAATGCCTGGTGGCTTCCGGGCTCGTGAAAAGGGGGGAATACATCGTTTTGCTCGCGGGACAGCCGCTCTTCGCCCGCGGGTCGACCAACTTCATCAAGGTGGAAAAAATAGGGTGAGAGACGGCGGCGGCTCCGGCCGCCGTCAATGTTTTGCGGTTGATTCCTGGATCTCGAACAAGCGGTCCAGCATAGAGATCTTGAGCAGGCTCGACACCTTCTTGTGCACGTGGACGAGCTTCACGGTCCCGCCGTGTTCCTTCATCTTCCGTTCGGCGATTAGCAGCGCACTCAGGCCGCTGCTGTCGCAGAAATCCACTTCGCCGAGATCGATCACCAGGGATTGCACTTTAGGCTTGCAGAGGAGGAGGAATTCCCCCTTCAGTTCCGGCGCGATCGAAGAATCGAGTTTCTTCTGTTTCAGCTTCAGCGTCGCTGAAGCACCGTTGTGCGCGATTTCGAAGTTCATACTCCCTCTGCCTTGAAAAACATCTCGAGGCACCGAACGAGTCGATCGTAGGCGTGCTCTCTGCGCGACGCGGGTTCCAGGCGGACCTGGAAATTGAAAAACATGTCGGCGTGGAGAGCCGAAAACCCCGTCCGCACCCGCGCGTTGCTCTCTTTACAAATATAGGCGGAAGGAATCATGAAGTCAAGGTTGAGGTCGAGAGCCAGGTCATAGTTGCGTTCGGCGACGCGGGTGAGGAATGAACGCCGCGGGAGGAAAAAAACGTTCACATCCCCGGGTCCGATGAGGAGAACACGGCAGCCGGGGAGAACCCGTTCGACCGGAGTCCCTCCGGGCGGCGCGATCACCGTGATATCGGGTTCGTAGAAGTGCTCGCGCAGGAAAGTCAGGAGAAGAGCATGCCCCTCCTCGGTGGACTGTCCCAGTGGCATGATGACGAGCACGCGGTCCGATGTCGAGATCGAATGGCTGAACGAGATCACCTTCTCCTGCGATGCGCGGAAGTGAAACCTTGCGGCCTGCATTCCTATGGACCTGCGGAGTGATTCCAGCATAATGGTCTTACCTGATCAGCTTCGTGAATTCTTCCTCGGAGATCACCGCGATCCCGAGTTCGCGCGCCCGCGTCAGTTTTGATCCGGCATCTTTGCCCGCCAGGAGAAAAGAGGTGTTCTTGCTGACCGACGAGACCACCTTCCCGCCATTCTCCTCGACGAGGCGGCTCGCCTCCTCCCGTGTGTAGGAAGAAAGTGTGCCCGTCAGCACGAACGTCTTTCCCGCAAGCGCCCCTTCCTTCGGGCGCGCATCCCCCGTCATCGACAGGC
>DASVIU010000763.1:0-2847 GCA_036386275.1 Bacteroidota bacterium
ATGTTCTTACCGCGCCGTGATGCAGCCCACACGCCGGTCCTCGGCGGATTTTACTATTGCGCATGTTTCCGCGGCGGACTATATTGATTGCAAAATAAAACTCCCATGCGTGGCCTTGTTTTCATCCTGGCGGTCATCCTCGCCGGTTGTGCGGCGACGGGCCTGCAATTGACCCCTCTCGAACAGCAGAAACTCGACCCGGCGCTTCAGCGCCTGGTCCTGGGAACTCCTGAGAGCCGGACCGAGTATGATATTACACCCGGATCCTCCGGCGAAGAAAAATTCGGTGTTCTGGTACGCACGGACGATATTGACGACGTCAGAAACGCGGGATACACGGTGACAAGCGAATTTGGCGGCGTGGCGGTCGTCCGCGTGACGATCCCGCAGCTCCGGTCGCTCGTGACGCTCCCTTCTGTGAAAAATGTGACAAACGGATCGAAAAACCAGCCGCTGTAAGCCGCTCAACTCACAATGCTGAAGGAGGAACCGCTCATGAAACAATGGATACGTCTCTCCGCACTCGCGCTTCTCGTCGCGGGCGCGGTCTCGCTGGCCCCGGCCGCGACACTCTCGACGCAGGAGCGCGCAAAAATCCACCCTGATTTTCTGGCGCTCGTTGCGATGACGTATCCGGACATGCGCGCTGACGGTGGAAGCGTCGCCCGGCTGACGAAAGTCAGCGCCCCGGGAACGGAGAGCACCTATCACGCCATTGTGTACACCGGCGATCCCGGGGCCGTCCGTTCGACCGGGGCGACCGTGAATTCGGTGTATCCCGGATTCGTGACAGCGCAGGTGACTGCCTCTCAGATAGTCGCTCTCGCCCACCTTGAGGGGGTCAGGTATATCGATGAGGGGTCGCTGAACTACCCGGCCAACGACGTGAGTATCCCCGAAACCGGCGCGAGTTTGGTGCAGGGGGGATTCCTGAACAACACGCAGTACAGGGGAGCCGGGGCGATCGTTCTCGTCTATGACACCGGGATAGACTGGAAGCACAAGGACTTCCGCTCGCCCACCGATTCGACGAAATCGCGGATACTCTCGATCTGGGACCAGACGCTGACGCCGATTGCCGGCGAGTCATCCCCCTCCGGACTAGCCTACGGAGTTGAATACACGCAGGCGCAGATCAATGCGGAGCTCGGCGCTTCCCCTTCCGGCGTGGTGAGGGAGAAAGACATCAACGGCCACGGGACGCACGTTACGGGGACCGCGGCGGGGAACGGTCTCGCCCAGTTCGGAAAATTCTCCGGCATGGCTCCCGACGCGGACATCATCGTCGTGAAGGGGGGGGACGGTTCATTCTCGGAATCCAGGATGGTCGACGGGCTGACGTATGCGCAGAACAGGGCGAGCGCGCTCGGGAAGCCGATCGTGGTCAACTGGAGCATCGGCGGCCAGAGCGGACCCCACGACGGGACGCGCGCGTACGAACAAGCGGTCGACGTGTTCGTGTCAACTCCGGGACATGTCGTCGCAATCGCCGCGGGGAACGACGGAGCGACCCCGATTCACATCGGCGGGAATGCGGGGGCAACGACCACTTTCACGTTAACCGTGCCTGCCTATACTGCGAGCGCCGGGACGGGGACAAACCAGTTTCTCTTTGACCTGTGGCTGAACTCCAACACCAACGTCTCTGTCTCCGCCACATCGCCTGACGGATACACCGCCTCCGCCCCCTATGTGCTCACCGGGTCCTCCGCGGACGGCAACAATCTCGCCGACGGCCTTTTTACGGTATTCAACAGTCCGTCGTACACGGGGAACGGTGCGTGGAATGTCCAGTTCTGGGTGAGGGACGACGCCACGAACTACCCGAAGTCGGGGACATGGACGCTGACAGTGACGAATCCCGGTTCGGCGGTCCGCTACGACGGCTGGCTCGCCTCGAAGACCGTCGGGAGCGGGACCGTGACTCTGACCGGGGGAGACGTGAATCAAACACTCTCCATGCCCGGAACGGCAAACGGGGCGATCACAGCGGCGGCGTACGTGACGAAATGGAGCTGGCCGGTCTACGCGAATCTCCAGTATGTGTACAACGGGACGGACAGGACGGGGAACATCGCAACGTTCAGCGCCATGGGCCCGACGCGTGATGGCCGGCAGAAACCCGACATCGCTGCTCCGGGGATGGGGATCACCTCCGCGCTCTCGACATTTGAAGACACGACGGGGCTTGCCTCGATCATCTACCCGGGACAGAAGCACTTCGTCGACCAGGGGACGAGCATGGCGACCCCGCACATCGCGGGGGCGTCCGCGCTGATACTCGGGGCATTCCCGACGGCGACGGCGGCATCGATAAAATCACTCTTTACCGGCGGAGCCGTCGCAGATGCGTTCACCGGCGCTGTTCCCAACATGACATGGGGATACGGCAAGCTCGACATGCTTCAGGCGATGGCGAAGAAGCTCTCCGCGAGCGCCGTCGTCACGAGGTCCCAGTACGGATACGACGGGACCTCGGCCAACGCACTGGACACGCTCACAGGCACGACAAAGTACGCGGTGAGGATATCTCCGACGGTCACGGGGAAGCTAACAGGGATCACGCTGAACGTGACGACCCCCAACAACAATCCGATACGGGGCGTCGGGAACATTATCTGCGAGGCATACACAAATGTTTCGGGACTCCCCGGCACAAAGATCGGTTCGAGCGTGACATTTCCTCTTACGCGACTGAATGCGGGGACGCCGAACTACATACAGATGATTGGCACCGGTGTCAGCGTCACGTCGGGTGTGGACTTCCAGATAGTCGTCTCCATCGCCAACCCGGCCGAGGCTCTCGCGTTTCGGACCGAAAGCGTCGGGACGGGGACACGTTCTTCG
>DASVIU010000764.1:0-2154 GCA_036386275.1 Bacteroidota bacterium
GGGACTACCTTCCCATCCGATATCTTCCGCTCCCCCAGTCTCAGCAGGTGATGGATTTCTCTGTTGACCTCCAACAGGTAAAGAGCATGACGGTCAGCGCCGAGTATGCGACGAGCCAATTGAACGCAAACCGGTTTTCCGATCTTCCCGGCGTGACAACCTCGGGCGGAGCCATGAAGTTCGGTCTCTCCTTCAATCCCCGCAACGTCACAATCGGCGGCACCGACATCGGCGGTTTCGATATCCAATTGAACGAGCGGCGCGTCGGGAGCCTCTTCACGCCGATCGACAGGACAAACGACATCGAATTTTCCAGGAAATGGGGGGTCGATTCCCTCTCGGGAGGGGATGAGGAGATACGGGAGGCGAACCTTCGCTATCTCCCCGCGGCCGGAATTGCAGTCGGGGGAAGCTACGGACGGATTACGCGGGGAGACGACCTTCGCTCGACGCGCACCTCGGGGGAATTCTCCCTCCGTCAGCCGGACATTCCCGTCGTGGCCTACACGATAGAGCATGTGAGCGCCACGCAGTTTTCCCTTGACGATGTGAGCAACTGGCTGCGCCAGCGGGGGACTGTCTCGTATACATTGTGGAAAGCCACACCGGCATTCTCGTATGAGGGAGAGCGGCGGGAGATCACACCCGCCGACGGGAGTCACTACAAAGACGGGAGCCTCGCATTTGACCAGTTCGGCCCGAAGCTCGCGTTGAAGGGGGTCGGTCCCCTTGCCTTTTCGCTTGAATACCTCTGGAGGAACGATGACCTGGCTAACGCGGGAGCCCTCCTGCGTGAGTCGGAATCGTTTACGCAGACCTACTCGGGACGGATGGCTGAAATCGCGAACCTCACGACGTCACTTGACGTGACATTGCGCGAGAAGAAGTTCACCCCCGAATTCCGGCAGCTCGGGAATTCAGACATACAGACGGTTCTCGTCCGGAGCCAGTCGCGGTATGCTCCCCTCAACCGGGGGATCGACGCTGATCTCTATTATGAGGTCGCTACCGAACGGACGTCGAAGCTTGAGCGGATTTTCGTCCATGTTGCGCCCGGTACCGGCAACTATGCCTACCTGGGGGACCTCAATCATAACGGCATCGCCGATCCCGACGAATTTGTCCCGGCAAGGTTCGACGGAGACTACGTTGCGATCACAGTCCCGACCGACGCAATGTATCCCATCATCGACCTGAAAACGAGCACGCGCATCAGGTTTACGCCCGCGAGGTTCATCCGGCGCGGAACCGGCTTCTGGGGGGACGCGCTTTCCGCGATTTCCACGGAGACGTACGCTAGGATCGACGAAAAGAGCAGCGAACATGATCTCAAAAAGATTTACCTCCTCAACCTCAACCACTTTCTCCAGGATTCGACGACACTCGCTGGCTCTCAACTGTTTACACAGGATCTGTTTCTCTTCGAGGGGCAGACGCTCTTCTCGATGCGGGGCCGGTATTCGCAAACACATGGCCTCATCAACTTTGCGGGAGGCATCGAGCATTCGTATGGACGTGAAAGGTCGGTCCGCCTCCGGTGGCAGCTGGTCCCCGAAATATCCAATCAGCTCGACTATGTCAACAAAACAGACAGGGTTTCATCGCAGGAGGCGTCGACGAGGGTCCATGACATCCTTTCCAATTCGGTCACTTTTGACATCTCTTACAGGCCGGAACAAAACCTTGAACTGGGGATGAAATTCGATATTGCAAAATCCACCGACAGGTTTCAGACGCCGGACCTTGGCGCTTCCTTGAACGCACAATCGGTCAGGCTTGTGTACGCGCTCCAGGGAGCGGGTCAGGCGAGGGTGGAGGGATCCCGGGAAGAAGAACGCCTCGGGCGAACACTTGATTCATATCCGTACGAACTGACTGGAGGCAGGGTGGCGGGGAAGACGTGGATCTGGAGAGCGGGGTTCGACTATCGCGTGACGCAATTCATCCAGGCGTCGGCCACGTATGACGGAAGGACGGAGGGGGGCTCCCCGCCGGTGCATACGGCGAGGGCGGAAGTGCGCGCCTTCTTCTGATTTTACTTGCCTTTCAGGACCCAATTATCTATACTCACGCTACCCCCGTTTCGCTTCTCAGGGAGAAAATCCTGCTCTCACGCTGCAACATTCATTCTCTTCCATCATGGTGTACTGCACC
>DASVIU010000765.1:0-2099 GCA_036386275.1 Bacteroidota bacterium
GATCCCATCCTCAAAGCCGACCCTGTTACAGAAGGCGACGAACACCGACAGGAGCCTCGCATATGTCCGGTGGTTCTCGGCGTTGACTGTGGCAATCTGCGGTCGCTCTTCTTTTCCCGAAATACGTGTCGGGCTTGCTACGAGCGTGAGTATCACTCCTGCACCGTCCTGTGCGAGCAGGTACGGGAGGGGAAGGTGCCAGAGATCTTCACAGATGAGAACGCCTAATCTCCCGTGCTTCGAATCAAACGCGCACACATCCTTCCCGCTGCTAAAGTACCGGTTTTCCTCGAACATGCCGTACGTCGGCGGATACGTCTTCCGGTGGACAGAACGCACCTTCCCCCCTTCGAAAAAAAAGGCGGCGTTGTAGAGCCCGAACGACGGCCCCTCTTCTACCCCGCCGGCCACGATGGAAATCGTTTTTCCTTTCTCGATCAGAGGATGGAGGGGACGCGGATCTTTGCGGAGGTTGAGCGCGAGCTCCCAGTTCATATCCTTGATCGAATACCCCGTAAGGCTGAGCTCGGGGAACACGACAAGCTGCGCGCCGGCGGCAGCGGCTCTGTCGGCCAGCGCGATATGCTTCCCGATGTTTGCCTGCATATCACCGAGAACGGGGTCGATCTGTGCCAGCGCGAGACGGAATTTCATGCGGTGTTCCGGAGGGATAAGAGGGGACTCATGAACCTGAAAGGTCGAGCATTCTGATGTCTTTGATATACGGGACGGTCCTGTCTGTCTTCATCTCCTTGAGCTGAACGAGCTTCTTTTCGATGCGGGCGAGGTTGTCCCTTATGATCTTGAGGTATGTCGTCTTCTGATCGGCGACATGGGCGACGGCAAGCTTTTCGATCGTCGCGCGGATCTCGTCGAGCGGCTTTCGTATTTCCTGTGCTATATTGGGGACCATCCCCTGGATCGTCTCGAGGCGTTTCTGGGAAATCTCGAGGGACGTGAGCTGGTCACGAAGTTTCTTCCGTTCGATGACGTTCAGGACGGTCCTGGGAAGGACAGGAGTCGAAATCTCGTCCTTCACAAGATAGTCTTCCACACCAAGCTTCAGCACCTGCACCGCGAGGTCGAAATCCTTGTTGACGGTGAGAAACACCACGGGGATCGTCACCCCCCTTGCCTGCAGCGTCCTGGTGGTCTCCAGGCCGTTCTGGCCGGGGAGGAAGTAGTCCATCAGGATAATGTCGAATTGTGTCCCCAGGGCAAGTTCTTCGAGTGCGGCGATGCCGCTTTCACGCCAGACAATTTCAAATTGCCCCTTTTCGTACTTCCGCAGGAAGACTTCCACGAGGTTTGCAAAGTCGCGGTTGTCCTCCACGAGCAATATGCGAACTCGACCAGGATCGGTCATCGGTTCAGTCAGGTATGGTGAAATAGAACTTCGTCCCTTCCCCTACAACGGAATCCAGCCAGATGCGGCCCCCGTGTTTCTCCACGATCTTCTTGACGATTGTCAGCCCCGCGCCGGTTCCCCGGAAATCCTCGGTTCTATGAAGTCTCTGGAAAATGACAAATATCTTGTCGTACTGCTGACGTTCAATGCCGATGCCATTGTCCTGAACGGAGATTGTATAACCCCCTTCCGCACGAATCACCGCGATATCAACCCGCGGCGCCGGGCTCCTGTTGAACTTGATCGCATTGGCAATCAAATTTCTGAACACCATCCCGAGCTGGATCCGGTTGTAGTGCACCGTCGGGAGTTCATCCGGGATATTGACAATCGCGTGGCTCTCGTGGAGAGAGAATTCAATATCGTGCAGCACCTCCCCTATCACGTTGCGGAGCGGGAGCGATTCTTCCGGCTCTGAAACCCTGCCGAGGCGCGAGAGGGTCAGCAGGTCATCGATAAGCCCCTTCATCCGCTTCCCGGACTGAACGATGGAGGTCAGGTACCCCACCCCCTCTTCGTCGATCACGTCCCGGTAGTCGTTGAGTACAATCTTGCTGTACCCGTCGATGGTAATCAGGGGCTCTTTCAGGTCATGCGACACGACGTAGGTAAAGTCGTCCAGCTCCTTGTTCCGCGCCTCGATCTCCTGGGACTTGGTCACCGTGTCCTCATAGAGCCCTGCCCTGTCGAT
>DASVIU010000766.1:0-2551 GCA_036386275.1 Bacteroidota bacterium
CAATTGCAAAAAGAGTGGCAGCGTCATTTCCTGGCGGGGCTGTCGATCAGCCGTGTTTTTTGCAGCTCTTTTTTCTCGTTCTGCAGCCGCAGATGGGTCTCGCGGTAGGGACCGAGGTCACCTCCCTCCCGCTCGGCATCTTTCATCCGTGCGTGGTTCTCCGCGATAAGCCCGTCCAGGACACCGCCTTTCACGAGGAGGATGCACCGTTCCGCAATCAACCAGGGATCAGGATCATCAAGGGCCGACCAGCCCCTGCTGACCTCGTATTTGTTGAACACGATATCGGCGATAAATTTTCGCAACGAGGGATCCTCCGCGGCGTCAAGGAGAGCGGGGACGTCCCAGGCCGCGCTGGCCCCGGCGTACTCGACGATCAGCTCAGCGGTCCGCCGCGCGAGAGGATCCGCGAATGCCGCCGGGGGGATGTGGGTCGTGACAAACGTTATCATAGGGGGGCCCACGTCCAGCATCACTTTCAGGAGGTCTCGTTCCGGGGGGGTCAACCCGGCGCGGACCGCCGAGAGAGGAAGTCCGCCGGTAACAGGGGGAGGAGAGACGGTCGCACGCCCCGGATACGCCGTCCGTGAGCGCTCACGTCCGAGTATCGCCTCGAGCTCTCGAAAAAGGATGGATTCGTACACACCATACTTTTCGGCGACGTTCTTTATGTAGAAGTTGCGCTTGATTTCGTCCTTCATCCTGGCAATGGTCTCAACGATCGACCGGACCGCCCGGGTTTTTCCTTCAGGCGTGGAGAGAAGTCCCTGATCGCGGAACGTCGACGCCTTGAAATCGAGGAACGACACCGCGGCGGCCAGGCGCTGGCGGAAGGCTTCAGCTCCGTTCTTCTTCACAAACGAGTCAGGATCCTCCCCCTCCGGAAGCGTCGCCACGCTGACGTCCAGACCGTTTTCGATAATCAGGTCGACCCCCCTGATGGTGGCCTTCGAGCCGGCCGAATCCGCGTCGTAGACGAGCGTAACCGACTTTGCGTACCGGGCAATGAGATGGATCTGCTCCTCGGTCAGCGCGGTCCCGCTCGACGCAACGACATTCTCCACCCCCGCCTGGTAGACGGAGATGAGGTCGGCGTACCCTTCGACAAGAATGGCACACTCGCTCGCCCGTATCGCTTCCTTCGACTGGGAGAGACCGTACAGGCTCCTGCTCTTGACGTAGATAGGCGTTTCCGGAGAGTTGATGTACTTCCCCAGGGGATCGTCTTCGCGCATTTTGCGCGCACCGAAACCGACAGGACGCCCGGAAGGGGAGAATATCGGAAACATCGCGCGACCGCGGAAACGGTCGTAGCAGGTCCCGTCCTCCCTCCTGAGGACCAGCCCGGCTTTCTCAAACTGGGCGATGTCAAGTTTCCGCTCCGCCGCCAGGCTTACGAGGCCGTCCCAGGAATTCTTCGAATACCCGAGCCCGAATTTCGTGATTGTCGCATCGCTGAATCCACGATGGCGGAAATACTCGAGGGCGAGCTTCCCTTCGACCGAATTGACGAGCGTTTCGTAAAAGTAGAGCCCCGCCGTCTTGCATGCGTCGTAGAGCCCCTCGTGTTCCGTCGACTCCCCGCGCGAGCCCGCCCCGTCCACAGGGAGCGTTATGCCCGCTCTCTGGGCGAGTGTTCTCACCGCTTCCACAAACGAGACCTTGTCGTGCTCCATGACGAACGTGAAGACGTTCCCTCCCACACCGCACCCGAAGCAGTGATACATCTGCTTTTCGGGGCTGACGTTGAAGGAGGGGGTCTTCTCCTGGTGGAACGGACAGAGGCCGAGGTAGTTTTTTCCCCGCTTTTTGAGTTGGAGGTACTGCGATATGACGTCGACGATGTCCGACGCCCTCCGCACCTCTTCTATGGTGTCATCGGCGATGCGCATCGACGAAATCTACGCAAAAGCGCCCCGAGAGGCAACGCACCCCCCGACGGGACGGCTTGACAAGGCGGACCGGGTAACGTATCTTGAGGTACGGATACGACAGGACTAACCAGCAGCACGGAGGTTACAATGAGGATTCTCGCGGTCGAAGACGAGCCTGAATACCTCGAGATGCTCCAGGAAGTGATGAAAAGCCTGGGCCACTCGATCACCATAGCACAGAACGGCAAGGAAGCTCTTGCACTCATCGATCGCCAGCAGATCGACGTCGTCGTCTCCGATGTGAAGATGCCGGAGATGAACGGCATCGAGTTCCACCGGAAACTCCGGGAGCACCCGGAATACAAGAACACACCGTTCATATTCCTGACAGGAGTTGACGACGTCTCGGAGGTCAAGGCCGAGTGCAAGCAGGACTGTGATCTGCTTCTCCAGAAGCCATTCCCCATCGACAGGTTGCTTCAACTGTTCGCAGGGAAGATCAAATAAGAGGAACACCTTTCCCCGCAAGGGGAATGAACAGAGAAGAGCCCGCCGGATCCCCGGCGGGCTCTTTCATTCGGCACAGACGACTCCTGTTGCAGGGCCGGTCCTCCGGCTATATCTGCACCTTGTCGGGCTGGTAGACTTTCGGCGCGCGCGCCTTCTTGCGCGAGAAC
>DASVIU010000767.1:0-5046 GCA_036386275.1 Bacteroidota bacterium
CTCCTCTTTGGCAATGCCGTATTTCTCCTGGAGGCTTCCCACAAGCTCTTCATACTTCCCGGCGATCGCTGCGAGTTCATCGTTCATCATCTTGCCCCAATGGTGCATGGCCTTCCCTCGCCGTTGTTTCCATTGCCCTTCAATTTGATCCCAGCTCATGGCGACGTGTCCTTTCGTCCTGAATATCCATACTCATAAAAACTCTGATGAAGTATACCGATGATTGATGTGGAAGTGAATCGACCGAAAGGATGAAAAAGTAGTTAATCTCCGCTGAAAAAGGGGGCGCATTTCAGGGCTGAGAGAGCGGAGAAGGCCCGAAAACACGAAGGACCCGGATCATCTCCCGGGCCCTGAGTATGTCAGCAAAATGTGTCGTTCCTATTTGGCTGCGCGATCGACGATGATCTCTACCCGCCGGTTGTTCGCCCGGCCTTCTGCGTTCCCATTGTCCGCCACCGGTCGATCTTTGCCGATTCCCCGAGCTTGAATCATTTCGGCCGGGTAGCCACGCGAGATGATGTACGAGCGTACAGCATCCGCACGCTGCTGGGACAATACCTGGTTGTAGCTGGAAGACCCCTGAGAGTCGGTATGACCCTCTACAGTGAGCTTCCGCTCCTTGGTTGCCAGGAGCGCTTCTGCGACCTGGTTCAGCCGGTTCTGTGCCGCCGGCAGCAGTTCCGATTTGCTCGAAGCAAAGAGGACGCTCCCCGAAAGCGTGATCACCAGACCGCGTGCTTCTTCCTTCACCGCTGCGAGTTTGGCAAGTTCTGCCTGTGCGTCGGCCGCCCTTTTCTCTGCGTTGATCCGTACCTGTTGTTCCGCCGCAAGCTGTTCCGCCTTGAGCACGCCGCTCCGCTCCGACGCCGCCAGATCTTCCTTCGTGTTTTTGACGATCTCGGTCTGGCTTGCCTGGTAGTCCTTGTTCGCCTTGGCGGTTGTGGCATTGCCGGCCGCGATGGTGGCGAGCGCTTCCGCCATCTTGGCTTTGCGATCTGCGACATAGGCGAGATCCCGGGTGCGGAATGATTGAGGTTCGTCAAGGAAAGACTTCTCGGCAATTGCGAGGGCCTCCTGTGCCTTGTGGAGTTCCGCCGGTACCAGGAGGGCTGCTTGCCCGGCGGTTGCGTGCTGGTACGCCTGACGTGCGTTGACGAGCTCGGTGGGGGGGACGCTTGCAGCGCAGCCGGCGAGCAGTCCCGCGCACAGGGCGATAATGAGAGAAGTGGTGGGTTTCATACGTTACTTCCTTTCCTGGGGTAATTTGTTGTCCTGCCGGAGCGCTCGTACCCGCTCTATCGCCTGTGTGGCTTCTGTTTTGTCGGCTTCCCCGCGTGAGAGCGCCACTGCAAGTTCGCCGTCGGCCTGGGCGCGCAGCAACATCGATTCAGCCTGTTCCTTATCCCCCTTTGCCGCAAGCACGCGGGCGTTCTCCATCTCCTCTTTTGCGAGCTGCAGATAGAGGGATGCGCCGGGAACTTTGGACGCACCGACCTCCTCGGCCGCACGGATCGCCGAGGTGGACGCCTCTTTATTGACCGGCGGGGCGCTACCGCAGCCTGCGATCACCGCGGCGAGCAGTGCGCTCCCCGCCAGGATGGCAATGTGGACATGTCTCATCGAATCCTCCGAAATTGTGTCGTTGGTGAAAATGATTATCAGTTTGTCCCGCAAAAAGGAACAAAGCAAATCGGTTCTTGAAGGATGAGACAGTGTACCGATGACAGGCTCGGGAAGAAATCGGCCGAAAGGATGAAAGAGTAGCTAGCTACCTTGTGAGAAGGGAAGACCCCGGGTCAGGGTGTAGGCATGGACAGCAACCCGTCTACTTCGTTGAGCAGCGCATCCTGTGCATAGGGGAGAGTGAGGAATCGATCTATCCCTTTCTGGACGAGCTCCGCCACAAAGTCTTCGGGGTAATATCCGGAAAGCACAATGAGGCGGGCATCTGGATGCCGGGCTTTGATGTCGGGGACGATACTCGGAATCCGGGACGGGGGAAGACTCGAGTTCGTTATGATCGCTAGGTCGATGTTTTCGCGTGCTCCATCGCAAAGCCCATCGGAGAGTCCGCCATAGGACTCCGCAACCGTTACATCAAGGCCATGCTCCCGGAGTACTTCCTCAAGACAGGCTCCGATCACATCCTTCTCCGCGACTACCAGGACGCTGTGAATTCTCCACCTCATTCAAAATGAAAGCCGGTTCCAAACTGGACACCGGCTTCATTTACCGATGGACAAATTGTCGACTCTTGATTACATCATTCGTTCGGCGAGTTGAAACGCCTTCAGCTTCAATTGCTCTCCTCGTCCAAACCACATTGATTCCAGCCTGGTACCTGGATGCCCCTCTGTCCCATGGTCCGTGTATTCGGTGACACAATTGAATGCCCCCCAGAGTGTCCCGCGTGAGAGATCGGCGCCCTGTCCGGACTCATGCAGCTTGAGAAAGGTATCCCGGATCTCCTGGTTCTTCTTGTAGTCGTCCCCCTCGTCTTCGTCCGGGACAAGCGTCTTCACATAGTCCTGCAGTTGCTTGTCGGAAATTTTCGTGAGAGCCATACGGTTGAAGATAACGCCGAGCTGCTCGAACAGGGAGTTTGTCAATCCGAGCAATGAAACGGCCTGTTTCAGATCCTCTGCGGCATTTGCTGTATGGCAGATCTGGATTTCCCCCGCCCCCTGCAATGCCGAAGTGAGTGTGTTGTTGCATACCACGCGGATCGGCGTGAGCTTGACGCGAACAAGGGAGCTCCCGTCGTGACTATTTGAGAGCAAAAGGTACTTGCCGACAATGTCTTTCCGGTTGACTTTGATGTACCCCGGAAGTTTCGCCAGTATCCAGATCCGTTCACCACGGCCGAGTGAGCCGGCGGTTTCGTATATCGCCTCGTCGGTATCGACCAGGTTGTCGAAGAACTTGAATGCATCTCTGTTCTGAACCGGTTCATAGCTGTCGCCAACGATCCCCAGAACTGCTCCGGTATCCGTGCGCACGGTTGCCCAGCGATCAGGTACGTCGCCGGGATGGTTCAGGTCCACAACCTCCTTCAACGGCTTCTTGACGACTGTGTAGTTCAACCCTGCAAATTCGATTGCTTCTCTCGCCGTTGCCGGATAGGACAATTCAGTCCCCATGTCATGCCACGGTGCTCGTCCCACACCGGGGTAAGGAGACGGGGTCCGTGGAATCCGGAGGTGATTCGCCTGGAGAGTCGTGTCGGTGACAGTAGAGAGATATAAAGGATGGCCTGCCTTGAGTATGTTGTAGAGCGGATGAAGATCACCCGAAGTCGTTCTCTGCCATCCGAGAAAAACGACGTCTTGACCTTCGATGGCTCCCTCCCGGAAATTGTCCAGTGAATCAGAGGGCATATGCTGTACGTCCGTGCCGCCTCGCGGGTTGTTCAGTTGTGACACGATGGCCTCCTTGATCCGGTTGAACCCGTTGTCCCATCTTCGGGGGGATAAACCCACTAACCTTTTATAGGATACCAATTTGTGCCGGTGAATTACATGAATCCAAAGGATGAAAAAGGAGTTAGTCCTTTTTGGGAAGGGAGATAGTACGAATAAATGGTGTTTTGACTGCTTATCGGGGGTTTTCTACCTCTTCACGGCGACAGGGGGATCATGTCAGAGTGTGCAGATCGTGTTTTCTGGGGGGGGGGGCGAAACGAGCATCACATCGGGTCAACGGGGGCTTTGATTGTGGACATACGCTGATATCTGGAGGCGGCTGTGCAATGCCAGTTTTTCGAGTATGTTATGCACGTGGCTCTTGACTGTGTATATCTCGATGTTGAGCCGCCCGGCGATTTCCTTGTTGCTGAGACCGTCGGCAATAAGCGCGATGATTTCACGCTCGCGTTTCGTCATCCGTGCTGCGTTGGGAAGTTCCCCTTTCCCTTTCCGGAGCGCATGCTCGACAACATGGGTGAAGAGGGATCCGGTCAGAAGGGGGGGAAGGATTCTTATCCCCTGCGCGATGGCCCGGATTGTCGCGAGGACATCCTCTATCGTCGCGTCTTTCAGGATAAAGCCCGCCGCACCGGCCTGCACGAACTCGACGATGTCCAGTTGTGAGGGGATAAGGCCCATCCCGACAACTTTGACTTGCGGCAATTCCCTTGTCAGAGCAGCCACAATACGCAGGCCGTTTTTGTTGCGCAGCCCCAGATCTATCAGAACCAAATGCGGTTGCAGGGTCCGGGCCTGCAGCACAGGATCGTGATTTCCTCCGGATGCTGCCAGAATTTTGAGATCTGGCTGCTTGCCGATTATGGCTTCAATGCCATCGCGCAATAACCGGTTGTCCTCTATAAGAAGGATTTTGGTCTTTCTCATCTCATCGATCCTCCTTTCCTACGAAATGCACAATTCGCCAGAATATACACCATTTTAAAAAAGATACAAAGCTTTGTCAAAAGAGGCAATTGGGATATTGCGGATAGCGCCGGGGCTACCGCCGGTGGAAGGAATGAGGGATTGGAGCAACGAGTCTTGTGACGATCCTGCGGACGACAGGCCGCCTTCACGCTCAGTTCATCGCAAGCCTGAGGGCGTCATAGTAATCCATAACCGAGTCAACGTATTTAATGGTCTCTCTGGAATTGCCAAACCACCCGGATCTCGGTTTGTCCTGACCCCAGATTGTCCTGTGCAGAGTGTAAAACTGCTTCGAGAGAAGCGGAAATGCGTCTTTGACGGCCTCCCACTGCATCGGTTCATCATCGAGGTGGATGGCAAGTTCCTGCGCGTCACGGACCCTGGAGAGCCCCGCGTTATATGCCGCCAGTGTCAGCTTCAACCGGTCAGCCTCTCCCGCCCCTTCAAACATATCGTAAAGCTTCCGCAGGTAAAATATTCCGGCCTGAATGTTGTGTTCCGGATGCGAAAGATCCACAAGATCCAGTTTCATGGCCAGCTCCCCGCGCGTCAAAGGCATGAGTTGCATAAGACCGATCGCCCCCTTGTGGCTTTCCGCATTGCAAGAATAGCGCGATTCCTGCTTCATGATCGCAAGGACAAGCCTCCAATC
>DASVIU010000768.1:0-3654 GCA_036386275.1 Bacteroidota bacterium
GCGTGCCAGTGTGTCAGCCGCCGCACGGCGGATGCGGAGGGAGTCCTCGCGGATTGTACGGGGTCGCGTGGAATCTGGAGGTGCTGGCGCCTGTGGCGCTGCTGCCGCCACCTGTGGCGCCGTAGGCGCCACCATGACGCACAGCGAGAGAAGGCACAGGGCGATCACCGGCCTCCTGAGCGACGGCCACCGTGGGATTGCTTCAGATCTGGTTCGGGATGAAGAACGTCGCAACTCTACACCCGGAAATGTGGGGGAGTGATGAACGTCCGGAAGCCCGGCGATTTGAGCGAAGCCGCCGCGAGACCGGCGGCCCCCGTGTCATGAAAGAAACCGTAGACTGATGACCCGCTCCCCGACATCGACGCAAAGAGGGCGCCCTCCCTGAGCATCAATTCCTTGATGGAACGGATCACCGGGTGCTCCCGGAAGACGGGCGGCTCGAAATCGTTGACCAGGTGTTCGCGGAGAAAAAGTGGATCCGACATCCCGCGGAGGAGAACGGAGCGGAGGTCGTCCTGGTCCGGCCGTTCCGCCGGACGCGGAACGATGCGTGAATAGGCCCACCGTGTCGAGACCTGGACGGGAGGGGTGCAAAGGAGAAGTGCGAAAGGGATGTCGAGACGGAAGTATTCCAGGACCTCCCCTCTCCCCGTCCCCAGTGCCGAGTCGTCCCCCAGGAAGAACGGGACGTCGGAGCCCAGGCGTCGTGCGAGTCCGCGGAGATCCTCTTCGGGAATATTCGTCCCCCAGAGCGCGGGGAGCGAACGGAGCACGGCCGCGGCGTCCGCGCTTCCCCCTCCCAGTCCGGCCCCGACGGGTATACTTTTGGTGATGGCAATGCTCACTCCCCTCCGAACCCCTGTTCCTCCTCCCGTGCCCGCATCGGGCCTTTCCCGGAGCATAAGCGCCGCGGCATGGCAGATGTTCGTTTCATCGGAGGGGACAGAAGGGTCGGTTGCGTGCACCGTGATGGCGTCTGCGGGACGGAGGAGGATCTCGTCGAAGAGGCCGATGCGGTGGAAAACCGTGCAGATCTCGTGGTAGCCGTCGGTCCGCCTCCCCGTCACGCGCAGTCCGAGATTGATCTTGGCATATGCCCTGCAACTGACCTGGGGGGGAGTGGAAGCCATAGTGGTGAAATATACGCCCGAAAGAGTGCGAAAGCAAAAAGCGCTCTTTTGATTGTCTTCCCCTTTTTTCGTAATTTCTTCCGGCCATGACCCGGAACGTACCATGAACATACGCAACATCCCGATCGGCGGGGCGAACCCACTTGTGCTTTTCGCAGGACCGTGTGTCGTGGAAAGCAGGGATCTCGTGTTGAAGACGGCATCCGTCGTCAGGGATGTCGCGGCGAAGTACGGCATCGGCGCCGTTTTCAAGTCATCCTACGCGAAGGCAAACCGGACGAGCGGCAGTTCGTTCACCGGGATCGGGATGGAGAAGGCGCTCAAGATCCTCCAGGAAGTGCGCAGGGAGTTTGATCTCCCTGTGGTGACGGACATACACACGGAAGGAGAGGCCGCCGCCGCGGCCGAGGCCGCCGACGTTCTGCAGATACCAGCGTTTCTCTGCAGGCAGACGGGGCTTCTTCAGGCCGCAGGGAGGACCGGAAGGATCGTCAATATCAAGAAGGGACAGTTCCTGGCTCCGGAGGACATGGCCTATGCCGCGGGGAAAGTCGCCGCGACGGGGAACACCGGCATACTGCTGACGGAGCGGGGGACCACATTCGGCTACCACGACCTAGTCGTCGATATGCGCTCGCTCGTCATCATGCGGGCCCTCGGCTACCCGGTCGTGTTTGATGCGACGCATTCCGTGCAGCTCCCGGGGGGAGACACCGGGCAGACTGCAGGACGTCCGGAGTTCATTTTCCCTCTCGCGCGTGCCGGTGTGGCTGCGGGATGCGACGGGCTTTTTGTCGAGGTGCACCCCGACCCTCCACGTGCTCTGAGCGATGCCGCCAGCCAGCTCCCTCTGGACCGGCTCGAAGCGCTCGTCGCCGGGTGCGTGGCGGTGGACCGGATCGTGAGGGGAATTTGATGCCCCGCTCAAACCAGTCGGTCACCTCGCGGGCGCGGCGGATCAGGATGGTTCTGCTTGACGTTGACGGCGTCCTGACCGACGGGGGGTTGTACTACACCGCGGAAGGGCACGAGCTGAAGCGTTTTCATGCGCATGACGGGTACGGGATACAACGCGGGAGGGAATCGGGCCTCTCATTCGGCATCATCAGCGGCAGGACGACACCGATCGTTGAAGCGCGTGCGCGGGTCCTGAAGATAGAGGATGTGATGCAGGGGGCGGAAGACAAGGTGGCAGCAATGCGGGAGATCCAGCGCCGCCGCGGGTTCTCCGACGAAGAGTTCGCGTTCATCGGGGACGACCTCTTTGACATCCCTCTCCTCCGGGCTGTCGGACTTTCCGCGGCTCCCCCCAATGCCCTTGCGGAGGTCAGGCGGATCGTCCACTATGTCACTCGTGTCGCGGGGGGAGAGGGGGCCGTTCGCGACTTCATCGACCTGATACTCGCCCGCCGCGCCAAATAAGGGAACCTGATCCCATGGAGTATCCTCGTCCGTTGCGCCCCAAGGAGCTCGACCTCCTGGAGACCGTCCTTCCGGTGGACCGTCCGGGGTACCGGGCCCTCCGCGACCGTCTTGAGTCCATGACGGTCCTGGGGGAAGGACGGCGCGGGGAGGGGGATCTCGTCCTCGGGCTTCCCGGCGACCGCCCCGACATCGACTCTCCGCTTTCTCCCGTTATCGCCTACGGGATGGTGGAGACCACGCGGGGCGCATTCACGATCAGCGTCCGCGAGGAAACGGGAAACCAGATCAACGTCGAAATCGTCTCCGCGAACGGCAAAGGGATCCCCGATCACTACGAAGAGAAGCGGCGCTGGACGTATTCCTGGTGGTCCCCCGGGGAGGTCTCCCCGGCGACAGGCAACCCCGTGCGGGAGGTCTTCATCGGTTCCGGGGTGACGCTCGCGTTCGCGCCGGCGGAGAAGAGGATCTGGATCCATGAAAGGTCAGGCGGCATCGTCCGGTTGATCCCCATTACGAACTACTACAACGAGCTGATGATCCGCAGGGGGATCCGTGATCCCCGGATTGCGCTCGTGCCGTCGCTCCTCTGGAGAGACCTGAAGTTGTTTCCCGACGAAGACCTGCTCCGTGCCTTCGTGGCGTATAATGCGCTCCGGCGGCACGTCCCCCTGCATGTGGATTCCCCGCCCGTCCGGCGGTCCGGTATCCCCCTGTTCATACGGCAACTGTTCAAGAGAAGGGGCTGAATGGATCAATCACAGACTGCAATCGCAAAAGGGCGTGAAGTCGTTCGCATCGAGGGAAGGGCCGTCGCCGAGCTTGAAGGAAAGATCGGCGAATCGTTTGCACGCGCGGTCGACCTGGTCCAGGCCTGCCGCGGCCGCGTGATCGTGACGGGCGTCGGGAAATCGGGGATCATCGCGCGCAAGATCGTTGCGACGATGAATTCCACGGGGACGCCGTCGGTCTTCCTTCATCCGACGGACGCGGTCCACGGGGACCTGGGGATCGTCCGGGACGGGGACGTGGTGATCTGCATCTCGAAGAGCGGCTCGACGGCCGAGCTGTCGATACTCCTTCCGATGTTCCGGCGGAT
>DASVIU010000769.1:0-12574 GCA_036386275.1 Bacteroidota bacterium
TGTACTGCTGCTCCTGCCCGCTCAGTTTGTTGAATCTTTCAATTATCTGGTTTGCCTCACTTCCCCGGCTCCTGTGAGCCTCGATGTCCGTGAAATTCCGGATTCCCTGTTCCGTCTTGAAGTGGAACTTCACCCATGAACGCTCGTTTTTCCCGTTGAGGAACGAAAACGTATGGCTTCCAAACCCGTCCATATGGCGGTAGCCGTACGGCGTGCCGCGGTCACTCATCAGTATCATAACCTGATGGAGGCTCTCCGGGTTCAGGCTCCAGAAATCCCACATCATGGTGCGTCGATTCAAACCGCCGGTCCCGTCGCGCGAAGTCAGTCTGGTAACGCACAGGAGCCATGTCAAGCAGCGTACGCTCGACGCCCTTCAAACGGAGATCCTGCGGTTCATTCCCGGAAGGATGTTGAAGAGCCGCGGGAGGGATATCCTCGAACCACGATCTCCTTCACGCTGACGCCCGGCCGGCAAAGGTCATCACTTTCAATCTTTCATCCCCGTTCTGAAACGAGCCCGTCGAATACGCGGTGTAACTCGTCTGAAATCGAGCCGTCGAGAAGTGAACCTCCCCTGTGGGAGCCCCCGGCGAACACCATCGTCCCCATATCGCGTGTAAGATCAATGAGGGGCATCCACATGGTGACCGTGTGCTCAGTCTCCAGCGGCCAGTAGAACTGGTCCTGATGCCAGGGCGTGGGTTTTCCCCGCGCGGGCTTGTAAAGCGCCTGGTCGTGATAGAGCCGGACACCTCGCACCCCCATCAGGCTGGCGGCAATGTGCGCGAACCGCTCCGCGCATACGAACGCCTGTACTGTCCCGCTCATGCGCCATATATTGGTCACCTGGGTAAAGAGGCTGCTATAATCGTCGACGCGCCCCTGCATGTCGTTCGTCACCGCCACTTCGGCAATGACCCGGTCGATCTCCGGGCGAATGCGCTCCACTTCGTCCCTGGAGGCAACAGAGCGAAGGAGGATGTGTCCCTTTTCATTGTACGATGCGATCTGGCCGTCGGACAGCGGATAATGCGGACCTGGCGCAGAGTATTGTGCAGGAAGATTCATGTCCCCCTGACGGTGTCGTGGTAGGAACAGGAGCCGTTGGAATATCGGGATTCCCCTCTCCTTCCGCAACGGCAAATACCGCCCCCCCTTGCCTGTCCCCCTCCGGGGGGGGCGGTTGAACAAACCCGGGAGAGTGCGTACATTCACAGTCATTTCCCCCCCCGGCAGGCGAGCGGTCACGAGCCCACCGGGTCTCTGCCAGAACAATGCGGAGCCCCCTCATGCAACTTACTCCGATCGACGTCCTGGTCATCGCGCTCTACTTCGCGTTCAACATCGGCGTCGCTCTCTATCTCCGCCGGCGGGCAACGCAGAGCGTGAGCGACTTTTTCGTCTCCGGACGGAATGTCAGCTGGTGGCTCGCAGGAACCTCGATGGTCGCCACCACATTTGCCGCCGACACGCCTCTTGTCGTCACCGGGCTGGTCGCCAGGAACGGGATTGCGGGGAACTGGATCTGGTGGAGTATGGTCTTCAGCGGAATGCTCACGGTTTTCTTTTACGCGAAACTCTGGCGCCGGGCGGGCGTGCTGACCGACGTCGAGTTTGCCGAAATCCGTTACAGCGGGAGACCCGCAATCTTCCTCCGGGGGTTCAGGGCCGCCTATCTCGGACTCCCGATCAACCTGATCATCATGGGATGGGTCAATCTCGCCATCGTGAAAATCCTCGTCCTTGTGCTGGGGGTGACAAAGATTGAGGCTCTCGTTATCGCGCTGGCGATCATGGCGATCACGGCCTCGATTTCGACCCTGTCGGGACTCTGGGGCGTCCTGTGGACAGATCTCTTTCAGTTCTTTCTCAAGATGGGCATGGTGATACTCCTTGCCGTCTTCGCCGTGGGCGCATCAGGCGGCATGGGGACACTTGTGACACAGCTCCATGAGATCGACAGGACCCGCGCGGGAGGATCGATCCTGTCGCTCGTCCCCGACCTGAACTCCGCATGGATGCCGATGATCACGTTCTTCGTGTACATCGCCGTCAACTGGTGGGCGTCGTGGTACCCCGGGGCCGAGCCGGGCGGAGGAGGGTATGTGGCGCAGCGCATATTCTGCGCCAAGAACGAGAAGCACTCTCTTCTGGCGACGCTCTGGTTTAATGTGGCGCACTATGCGCTCCGCCCCTGGCCGTGGATCATCGTCGGTCTTGTGGCCGTCGTTCGCTTTCAAAACGACCCGTCGTTCGCCGCCGATCCCGAATCGGGATATGTCAGGATACTTATCAGCGACCTCCCTCCGTATCTTCGCGGCCTGATGCTCGCGGCGTTTGCCGCCGCGTACATGTCGACAATCGGCACGCAGTTCAACTGGGGGGCAAGCTACCTCGTGAACGACCTGTACAGGCGCTTCATGGTCCGCACAGCCCCGGAAAAGCATTACGTGAAGGCCTCCCAGGCCGTAACCGTGCTCCTGATGCTCCTCTCTGCAGTCGTGACGTTCTGGATGGACTCGATCGCCGGTGCCTGGAAATTCCTGATGGCGCTGGGTGCGGGGACGGGACTCGTGTATATCCTCCGCTGGTTCTGGTGGCGGATCAACGCATGGAGCGAAATATCGGCGATGGCTGCGGCTTTCGTCACGTCGCTTGTCCTGACATTCGGCTTCAGGCTCGACGATGGAAAGCCGGAGGAATTTGCATGGCTCCTCCTTATCACCGTGAGCGTGACCACCGTCGTCTGGTTGTCGGTGACGCTGTTGACGAAACCCGAACCGAAGGAGACGCTCCTTTCGTTTTACCGGCGGGTCCGCCCGAACCCTGCGTTCTGGGGTCCGATCCCCGCGGAAGCGAACGATGTCGAGCCACAGCATGACGGATTGTTCAACCTCGGCAATTGGTTTGCGGGCTGCCTCATGATCTACGGATTCCTCTTTGGCTCGGGGAAGATACTCCTTGGAGATCCCGTCACGGGTGTCATCTTCCTCGCGGGGGGGCTCATTGCCGGCGGGATTATCTACCGCAACATGGAGCGGAGGGGATGGAAGGAACTCCAGTAACCCACAGGGGACGGAACCATGACTTCACGTGAACGAATGGCGGCAGCCATGGGAGGCGGCACTCCGGACAGGGTTCCGGTGATGTGCCAGTTCAGCGTCGGCCACATGCTCACACAGCTCGGCGTGTCCCCCGCAGAGTTCTGGAACGACCCCGCGGTGTACGTTGACGGCCTTTTCCGCATGAGGGAGATCTATGAATTCGACGGGATACTCGTCAGCCTTCACGGTCACGATCCCGACTGGCGTTCCGCTGAAGCATCCCGGCTCGATTCCCCCGAAGGGGAAGTGATACTGTGGAAGGACGGGTCGTCGACCGAGTATCCGGTGAACGATCTCCCGCGCCACCGGCCGGGCATCGGGGTGCACGCACCCCCGGAATACATCCCCGTTTCGCAGGGGCTCCGGTTCCGCATCCATCCTGACCACCGGTTTGACGTCCTTGTCGAGACCGTGCGAAGATCCGCGGGGAGGTACTCCGTTCACGGGGAGATCACATCCCCGTTCGACTACGTGCTGGATCAGGGAGGACATCAGGCCGTCCTCCTGGCTCTCCTTGACGACCCGGCATCCGTGAAGCGCGCCCTCGGGTTCTGGACGGCAAAGGCGGTTGATCTCGCGCGCGGGATGTGCGGGACCGGAGTAGACGCGATAAAAATCTCTTCCCCGTTCGCCGGAGCGGGGTTTATATCCCCCGCGTGTTATGCGGAGTTCGTCCTCCCGTATGAACGGAATGTGATCAGTACGATACGGGAGAACGGCGTACGGGCATACCTGCATACATGCGGCGCAATCCGGGACAGGCTCGAACTGATGATCGCGAGCGGAACGGACGGGATCGAATGCCTGGACCCCCCTCCTCTCGGGAATGTCGAACTGGGGGAGGCCCTGGATATGATCGGGGGGCGCTGCTTTGTCAAAGGGAATGTCGATTCGGTCAATGTGCTCCTCCGGGGGACACCCGAAGAGATCACCGCCGACGTGAAGGCGCGGCTGGACATCGCCGGGAGCAGAGGCGGGTTCATACTCAGCACGGCCTGTTCGATTGCGCCGGGCGTCCCCCGGGAACATGTCCGGCTGCTCCGAGAAGCGGTCGGAGGGTAAAAAAAAACAACGGACTATTTCACGAGCACCATCGAACGGGTCTGCGAAAAGCTCTGCGCCGGGAGAACCGGGTCCGGTACGGAGATCCCCGTGACCGAATAGAACCCTGCCGATCGGGCGGCAGCAAAACTCTGCGGGAAGGAGACCACATCTGCGGACCAGACTTCCACGTACTCCCCCCCGGTGACAGACCCGTTTTGCAGAAGCTGGAAATAGAGGCTCGTCGGTCCTGTCACGACTTTCTCGTGGTGGCCACCGGCACAAACATCTGTCCCTAACAGACGGAAGGTTTGAAGGGGAATCTCTGGCACAAACAGGTCTTCGATTTCTCCACGATAGAGGGAGCCTGCGCGTTGGCGGAGTGTTTCAAGAACTGGCAGGGGGGGAAAGCTCCTCGTCAGCATCACGGAGATGCCGACTCCGATTTCACCGAACACGGAATCAGGGAGAAGGTGGGTGTACACTTCGTGACCCCGCTCCTGCAGCGACAAGAATCACTGCGTGGCGGCTTGTTGAAGCGAGAATGAATCGTGTCCTGTGGCGGTTCCTTCGTTTGCGGCGTCAGGATGCAACGGGTTCTTCCACAACCGCCATCGTGAGTTCGACGGCAATATCCAGCCTCACCTCGTCGCTCACGACCACTCCTCCGGTCTCCGTCATCGCGTTCCAGCGCAGACCGAACTCCTGCCGGTTCAGTTTCCCAGTGATTTCAAACCCGGCAACATCGCCGTCAAAGCCCTTTACTGTTCCGTTGTAGCGGACGTCGAGCGCTATTTTCCGTTTCGTTCCACGGATTGTCATGTCTCCGGCCATGACGTACACCTCGTTGCTTTTCCGTTTAATCGACGTCGATTCGAATGAGAGCTTCGGAAAACCTGCCGCGTCGAAGAAGTCGGGCGACTTCAGGTGACCGTCACGCTGTTCATTATTTGTGCTGATGCTGTCGATATCGGCTTCGAATGTAACATGCGCATCGCTGAAATCCGGCTTTTGTGCCTCGACGGTGCCGCTGAAGCGCTTGAACTGCCCCGTCACGGTCGATATGACGAGATGTTTCATTTTGAACTTGATTTCGGAGTGTGCAGGATCAAGTGTCCATTGTGCCATGATTTGTTCTCCCGTGCTCAGAGTTGCGATTGAATAGCGGTGTCCACGAAGGCCGTTGAAAAGGGGGAATGCGTCCAAATCTCCAATGGCAATCTATCTAGCGGAAGACACCACCACAATCATCCGAAAGGATGAAAAGGGGGCTAGCCCCTTCTCCTCTGCAGTAGATTCGTTGACATTGGCGGGAGTTTCGCCTATTATTGAGGCATCCGAAACAACAGAAGGGCGATCATATGTCGAAAGGCAGATCGGCAACATTGCGCAGGGATATCAGCCGTCTTGCCGCAACGATACATCAGAAGAATTCGAAGCTGGACGACGCGGGAAAGAAAGACCTGTCGTTCATCCACAAACATCTGCGGAAAGCGGCGAAGGCGATAGAAAGGAATGTCGGGAAGGCGAAGCCGCCCCGCAAAGCAGAGAAGAAATCACCTGCTCCCCGCACAAGGAAACCCCGCCCCCCGCAGCAAACTCCGGCAAAGGCACAACCGCCGGTCAAGGCACAGGGACCGGTGTAGCTACATCCTGAACTCTTCCTTGCGCACGGTAACGCGTTCCAGTCTCTCCATCATCACCTCGACGCCGATGCCGGGCTTCGTGGGAACGGCCATGGTCCCCTCCGCGTCCACCTCGAACGACGGCTCGACGATATCTTCCCGGTAGTACCGCTTTGTCGCTGAAATATCCCCCGGAAGCTTGAAGTTGGGAAGGGAGGCGAGAGCCACATTCCCCGCCCGTCCGATCCCCGATTCATCCATCCCCCCGTGCCACACGGGAACGTTCTGCGATGCGCAAAAGTCGTGAATCTTCTTTGACTCCGTGTAGCCGCCGACGCGCCCCGGCTTGATATTGATGATGCGGCAACTCCCGAGCGCAAGGGCCGCCCGCGTGTCGGAGAGATTGTAGATGCTCTCGTCGAGGCAGATCGGTGTCCTCAACTGCCGCTGCAGGAGGGAATGATCATAGATGTCATCGTAGCTGAGGGGCTGTTCGATGAGCTGAAGGTTGTAATCGTCCAGCGACCGGAGCATGTCAATATCGTTCAGCGTGTATGCCGAGTTTGCATCCACCTGGAGCTGGATTTCCGGGAATTCTTTCCGGACCGCCTGCACAAGAGCGATGTCCCTTCCCGGCGCAATTTTGATCTTGATCCGCTTGTATCCATCCGCCAGGTAGCCTGCGATCACCCGGAGCAGCTCTGCAGGCGACGGTTGGAGGCCGACGCTGACGCCGACAGGTATGCGCGTGCGCGTCCCGCCCAGAAACGCCGAAAGGGAGACCCCTTCGGCCCTGGCGAAGGCATCCGAGAGAGCCGCCTCGAGACCCGCCCGTGCCATCCGGTGCCCCCTGACCCAGGCGTTCAGCGCGAGCGCGTCCCCGACGCCGGCGATCTCCTTTCCCAGGATTCCAGGAATGAGGAAATCCCGCAATATGTGCCAGGCAGTCTGCAGCGTCTCGTAGGAATAGGAGGGCGCCGGTTCCACGACGCATTCACCCCAGCCGGTAACGCCGTCCCCGTCAACGCGCACGATAATGTGCTCCTCGTAAAGTTCCACACCCAGGGATGTCTCAAACGGTGACACCAGCTCCATCTTCGAGTGCCGTAATTCTATTCTTTTTATGCGCATCGGACTTTCCTCCTGTGCATTGCTCCCCCGTTCACGGGATCCTGAGTATCGGATACTCCTTTCCCTGAAGCAGGGAACTGAAGCCGTTGTATTTGACAAGACCCCACATCGATTCGGGCTCGAGGAGAACCGCCAGGAAGAGCGAACGGGTCTGATCCGTTCGCACGATGATGTCTCCCGGGCGAAGAACCCTCACGACCTTTTCGGACCGGAGAGACGGCTTGGGATGCCACTCGTCCTCCAGGGTATCGGGCTGCACGCGCTCGATCATATAGGCAACGGCCTCCACCCGCCGGGGAGCGCTGACGATCTCCCTTGGCACGTGGTTGCGATCGAGTATTTCTTTGATGCCGGCAAGCTCTCCGGGGATGATGTAGGCGGTGGGAAGTGTGCGCACGGAGAGCGGCTTCACCCGGTCGTGGAGCGGATGAACCAGCCAGAGCGTATCGGTTCCCGAGGGAACGAGCCTGACTGGGATGATCATCTCCCTCCCCCCGGAAAAATGGTCCATGCAGAGCACCACCGGCTCTCCCCGGCCCTGGGCCAGTGCCCGGCGTTCACGGGCTATGAGGGAGCGGATCTCCGCAGAATGGCCGGCACAGAAAGCAAGGAGCGCTTCGATGGAGACAGACTGTGACCTCGTACGCCGTTCCAGACCTTCCTCGGGTTCCCGTCCGCCGCGTCCTTCCTGAATGAACGAGAGCGTGTTCAGTATCCCGAAACTCTGCCGTCCGTCATTGGGCTCCGTCGTGCTGTAGCGGATGTACTCCGCGGGGGAGCCGACGATATATTCATGAAACGAGTAGCCGCTCTTCTGCATCGCGGTAGAGATGAAGGGAAAGACCGAATCCCTCTCATACGAGCGGAGCGCTCCGGACGAGTTGAGATTGGTCAGCATGCCAAGCTGGACGTCCCCGGACTTCACAAAACCGGAGTCGCTCCACGCCCGGCTGTACGCCCCGTACTCATGGATGTCCATCGTCACCTCCGGCCACCACGTGTCAAAGAGGTCGTGAAGCCCGCGAGTTTCAGGCGAGGTCAGCAGCAGATGGCTGCGGTTGAGGTCGATGTCATCCGCGGTTCGGCGCTGCCGGAGTTCCGCTCCGTCGGGGTTCATCTGTGGGACGACAATCAGGTCAATCCGCGAAAGAAGCCGGTCCAGCTCGAGGCCGGCAATCCGTGCAAGGAGGAGCGTCAGCGCCTCCTTCCCCGCCGGCTCGTCTCCGTGCTGCTGTGCGAAGAGCATCACGCGAAGCTTCAACGTGTCCTCGCCGAAACGGCGAGAGGAGGTGACGAGAACTGACGAGACGCTCCGCCCCTTGTACGTCTGCGCACAACGCCTGACCGTGCAACGCCCCCTCCCGTCCAGGGTTTCCAGAAACGCCTGCAGCGTGTCGCAGGAGGTCAGCCGTGTGAAACCGGAACGTTCGACGGGGGATTGAAACCGTCGTTGCGGGAAGGCGGGGAGCGCGAGAAGCAACAGGAGTGCGCAGAGACCTGTGGAGTGGACGAGGGACCGTACGGGAGGTTTCATCGGATCAGGATGAGTTTTCGGGTTTGCGCATAGAGCGGAGAGACGAGCCTGCAGAAATACACGCCGCTGGCGAGCCCGCTGCCGTCGAATGTCACACTGTACGTCCCGGGATCCACCGGTCTATCCAGAAGTGTCGCGATCTCCTTCCCCGTGAGGTCGTAGACACTCAGGCGCACTTGTTGATGCCGAGCGATGCGGAATTCGAGGCGGGTCGCCGGATTAAAGGGGTTGGGATAGCTCTGCGAGAGGAAGAAATCCTCCGGCGCGGCCGGCCGGACAGTGCGCACACCGAGGAGTTGGCCGGAAGCAAAATCAAATGTCTGCGCATCGCGGACGAGATGGAGCGCAGCGCCCACGAGCGCGGCACCCGCGCGTGGATTGGATCTCACACTGGCGCGGAATGATGGAAAGTCGAGCGAGGTGACTCCGCGGGCGTCGACCACGATGGCCGGCGTCGCCCCGGAGATGCTCAGAAGGCCCGCAAAGCTTACCAGTGCGGACGATCCTCCATCCAGGAGAAGACCGTACGCCGCACGGGACTTCCCCATTCCCCAGAAAAGTCCGCTGAAGCGATTGTCGATCGAGTCCGCGTTTTCATAAACACGCGGCATGATTTCGATTCCACGGGCGAGACCGAGCCCCTTGAGGAGCGTGAGTGTGCCGTAGTACGCGCCAGAGGCGTCCGACTCGATCCCGCCGACCGCGGTGTCCGCGGCCAGTGCGCAGTCGCTGGAGAGCATCAGGACCGGGGGTTTGTTCTGGAGTTGCCGCGCGAACGAGGCGCCCAGGAGCGTCGACGTGAAGAAGCCAGCAAGACTCTCCGCTCTGTTGCTCACAAAGACAAACCCCCTGCACCCACCGCACAGCGAAGCCAGACCAGGATCGTTCTTCGTCCCGTCGCTGACACCGAGCGGACGCCAGGCGACCCCCCTCGCACCCAGAAAAGCACCGACGCTCGCCGGGCCTGACGTGGAGCCGGCCCGGGAGATCACCCCGACGGTATCTGCCGGCGATGAAAGCGACGCCAGAAAACGGCTCAGGCTCCCTGTCGCGCCTGTCCAGACGGCTGCCGATCCGCTCCCGTCCAGAATGAGAGGGGAGGCGGAGCAGTGTACCTCGTCCGGCGAAAAAGGAAGAGCGCTTGCAGGAGGCCGGATCTCGCCGCTCGAAAGGTTGATCTGATAGCCGGACGTCAGCATGTCCATCCGCAGATTCGACATCGCCAGGGGGCTGCCGGGCGCGATCGAGTATGTTGTCCCGGCGGTTGCGCGCAAAACGGTGACTGTCCCGGCACCCATGACCTGAGCCTCCCCACTCGTGTCGATCGCCAGTGCCGTGCTGTAATCGACGCCGACACCGGTGATCCACCGGCCGTTCTGCTCCCTGTAGACACAAAGCATTGCCAGCAGCCGGCCCAGACGCCCCCGTTCGAAAAAATGCGTGTCGCCGAGAACCCCGGGAACAAACCCGAGGAAATTCTCTGTGAATGTGATCCCCGAGGAGAGAGGATTCCTGAGGGCATCGCGCGGATCGACGGAAGTGAGGCGCGCGTCAACAATCACCCGGCTCAAAACGGCCATCCCCGCGCTGGTCCCTCCGATCACCCCCCCCCGCTGAAAGACCTGCCGGAGTGCCGTCTCGGCGAGCGTCCCCCTCCAGAGTGAGATATACTGCCACTGGTCTCCTCCACGCAGGAATATCCCGTCGCAGGCGAGAATCGCCTTCGCGGTGTTCGTGTCGTTTGCCGAGGCGGTCGACGGGATTATGAGGTTGGTCGCCGAGGTTGCTCCCAGCCACTGGAAATACGCTGGGAGAAACGCGGAGGCGGTGGAGTAATGGAGGACAAGTATGTGGCCGTTGGGGGCGTGCTGCACAAGCCAGCGGTAGGGGGCGTCCGACCAGTCGTTGTAGTCTTCGCTCCCGCCGCCGACCAGAAGAACAGAACCCTGGCCGAAGCCCAGGCGCACGAAGAGCGCAAGGGCCGCCGCAACCCTGATGGCGGCGCGCATCAGAACGTCATGCCGACCGAGATCCGGCTGATGTTGGGGAGAAGGTCGTACATCGCATACGCGTAGTCGACGGTCAGGTTGAGCCCGCCCAGGGGAAGAGCCACGCCGGCACCGAATGTCGCTTTCTCGATATCGTACCCGAACCTGTACCCCCCGCGGAGGAAGAATTGCCGCAGGATCGTCAACTCCGTCCCGACATTCACCTCCTCCTGGTTGTCATTCGGGTGCGCAACATCCACCGCAAGCAGCATTGAAAATTCCTCGCTTGTATACGGTGACATCGAAACCCCGACCTGGAAATGGAGGGGGAGAGGATAATCATCCGGGGCGAGATTGGCCGGTGCAAGACGCACGCCGGCATTGTTCGGGTCCACGGTGTATTTGACCCCGAGGTCTGAGCCGGCGTACGTCATGTTGCCGCCGAAGTTCATCATGCTCATCCCGATGGTCAGGTCCCGGAACCCGATGCGGTACTGGGTCCCGATATCAAACGCGACACCGCTCGCCGACTCGTTCCATATCCGCTGCTGCACGTACTTCGCAGTGATGCCGACGCTGAATTCATTTGTCAGCCTCCGGGCATAGCTGAGGCCGATCATCACGTCCTGTGCGTCGAAGGACTGGCCGGTCCCCTCAGGTTGATCTTCCGTCGTGACTTCCATTTCACCCATCGATAGGACCGTCACGGAGACGCCGAACGAGCCGATATCCTCGAAAGATTCCACAAATGCGGCGTGGTTCAGCTTGATTGTTTCCCACCAGTCGGTGTGCGCGGCAAACAGCGCACCGGATTTCACGCCGGCGCTCCCGGCCGGGTTCCAGAAGAGTGAGGAAGCGTCATCGGTGTTGGAAACGAACGCGCCGGCCATGGCCGCCGCCCGGGGACCGACCGGGATTTTCAGGAACTGAGCTCCTGCTGTTCCGATATTCGGATTCTGCGCTCTCGTCTGAACCTGGCAGAGTGCGATCGCGAGGGCAAGAAGAATCACTCTCTTCATGGCCATCCTCCTATTTGATCACCGCAAACCGGCCGGTCTTCTCGGCTGTATCCGTCTTCACGAGGTAGATGTATACACCGGGGGCGATCTCACGGTTCCCCGCTGTGCGCATATCCCACGTTTCGGTACCATTGTCGCTGTAGTGCTCAATGGTCTTGACCTTGTCGCCTGACAGGGAGAAGATATAGATCGTGCATTTCGCCGGAAGGTTGTTGAACTTCAACTGCCGGAGCGGCTCTTTGCGAAGAATACCAAACTCCTGCTCGTACCGGGAAGACACAAGGTACGGGTTCGGCACCACCTTGATCTTCCCCATGTCGTCATTGCTCGTGGCGGGACTCAGCGCGGCCGCAGTTGTCGTGAACGTGTAACGATCCCGGTACGTGATCCGGCTTTGCGCGAGCGTGTCGGCCGGACTGATCGAGAACACCACGCCGTTGGATGTGGCATAGGCGGTCCCGTACTCAAACGGCTGCAGCTGCAGCACATTCTGCTGCCCCGTGGCGTCGACCTTCACCCCGAGGCACACCACGAGCGAATCCCCCTGTTTGGGAAGGTCCGTCTGGGACGCGGAGGCCGCAGTTAAAGTCAGCCGAATCCCTTCAAAGAGGATTGGCGCGCCCGATGTAAATGTGCCGGAAGCATTGAGGACCGTATGCCCGGTCAGATTTCGCAGGACGAACTGCGTGGGCGAAGCAAATGCAAGGCTGTATATCTCCGAAGTCCGCGGCCCGATCGAGTCGATGCTCACCTGCATCGTCATCCGCGGGTTGCCTTGCTCCAGGGTTGCAGCGGGCGCGAAGCTCACATCGTACGTCAGTCCACCTGCCGGCGGGATATCAAGGGGAGTGATGCGGAAATGGACGTTTGCCGCCCCACTCCCGGTCCTCTGCACCGGGGTCGTCCCGACAGGAGTGCGGGCTGTTGCCGTGGATCGAGGGACCGCAACTCCTACATTGATATCCCCCGTCCGTCCAAGGGGAGTTTCCAGGACAGTATTGTCTGCATCCGGCACCGTATATCCCGTCACCGAATACCAGTATTCAAATCCGTTTGTCACGTTCGAATCGATGTAGCTGTACTGAAGGCCGGTCTCTTTTCCTGTGCCGTCGATTTTGTCATAGGAGGC
>DASVIU010000770.1:0-2895 GCA_036386275.1 Bacteroidota bacterium
CCTGAGACTCTCCGGACTCGCGCATCTTGGCCCGGTCACGGAGGCGGCGCAGTTCATCGGAAGCCGGGGCGTGAGCGTGGTCTTCATTGCGCTCCGGGCGGGAGAACACCAGCGGCTGTTCGATCTGGTCTCGGACAGCGAAGGCCTCGACGTCCAGTTCATGATGATTCCGGATGTCCTTGAAGTTCTGACAAGCCACGTGCGGTTGACCGAGTACGAAGGGCTCCCCTTTCTGACGCTCAAGAGCAACCCCCTTACCGGCTGGGGGAGGGTGGCAAAGAGGCTTACGGACCTCGCCGTCTCGGCCATTCTCCTTATCGCTCTTTCTCCCCTCCTTCTGCTCATTGCAATCCTCGTGCGTCTCAGTTCGTCCGGGTCCGTGTTCTACCGGCAGGAGCGCGTGGGGATCGACGGCACGCCGTTCTCCATTCTCAAGTTCCGCTCGATGCGTACCGATGCCGAGGCCGTCACCGGCCCGATCTGGGCCCGCAGGGATGATCCCCGCCGGACGCGGATCGGGACATTCCTGCGGAAGACAAGTCTGGACGAACTCCCACAGCTCATCAATGTGCTGAGGGGGGAAATGAGCCTTGTCGGGCCCCGCCCGGAGCGCCCCTACTTCGTGGAACAGTTCAGGGCCAAGGTCCCGAAGTACCTCGACCGTCATCGGGTGAAAACCGGCATGACGGGATGGGCACAGGTCAACGGCCTCAGGGGGGACACCTCAATCGAAGAACGGATCAAATTCGACCTTTACTATATCGAGAACTGGTCGTTCACGTTCGACATCAAGATATTGCTCCGCACGGTCCGTGCCGCGCTCTCGTTCAAGGAGGTTCACTGACGTGATTCCCCTCGTCGTATTCTATCTCCACATCGTCGCCATTGCGGGTGCGTATACACGGCGGTGGCAGGAGGAGGGGCTGGCGGAGGGATTCCTGGCGGTTTTCTTCATGGCCCTGATCTTCTTCGTCGGATGGAGCATGGCATCGTTCGTGATGAAGATCTTCATGACCGCCGGGAACGCGGGGGGGGGATGGAACAGGGATTCCGCATCGCTCCTCCTCCTGACGGCGGCGGAAGCGGTGTTTTATTATTTCTACCTCAGGGGGGAAGAAAAAAAGTCCGCGTCGCCGGATGCCGGAGACGGGAACGACTGAAGAGGAGCCGCACGAGAAACAGGTGCCGGCACCCTCCGCATGCATGCGTCATGCAGAGAGGGCCGGCACGGTCATTCTCCGGCGGACGTGGAGAGAGGTGGCACGCGCGGGGAGAAAGGCGAAACTACTTCCCCCCTGCCCTTGCGACCCAGATCTGACCATCAACCGATTTCGCGAGCTGGTCGGCGGCTTCTTTCGCTTCCTTCGAACTCCCGTAGCGGCCGACGCGCACCCGGTACCAGTTCTCCCCTGCGATCACCGCGTCTTCGACAAATGCGCTCATGCCCGCGGAGCTGAGTCGCGACGCTTCCTTCTCCGCCATCCCTTTGCTCGTCCACGATGAGACCTGAACAGTGAAGTTTCCGCTCCCGGACGGAGGGGGCGTGAACTTCCGTGCCGGCGCGGCGTCGCTCTTGTGCGTGGACCGTGAAGGGGTCGGGACCGGCGTCGGGGCAACCGACGTCGAGGGAGCCGGCGTCGTCCCGGCGGCCGGCTCAAGGCTCGGCTCGGGGGTCGGTGTGACGTCGTTCGCCGGTGCCGTCGATCCCTGGTCCGTCGCGTTCGCACCCGGAGCGGCTGTCTCGGGAGCCGGCAGCTGTTCCGTTATCGCTTCGGTGGTGACTTTCGGCGCCCTCTTCCCCCAGAGATGGATGACCTTGAAATAATTCAGAGCGAACACGCCTCCGGCCACGACGACGACAAGGAGGAGAACTGTAAGAAGCGTCGAACTGCTTCCTCCCCCACTCACACCGACTTCACGCAGGGTCGGTGGTGGGGCGACGGACTGGTCGGAATCAAGGGGGTTGGATTCTTCCTCGAACCCGTCATCCCTGAGATTCAGTTTCGGCATGATTATTTTCTCCTGTTGTTGTGAGCACGATCCTGGCGCAACGCGCCCAGAAAGTATCGGAAGTCAGCGTGTTTCCGCCTGTGAGCGGGGACAACCCCGACATTTCCGGCGTTGCGGCGGCCAACACGTTCCGGTTAAAGTAAACTCTCAAGTACTTCGCCTAGTGGCTTAATTTATGTCGAAAACCGATTGAAGTCAAGTCGATTCTTTAAAAACGTCGGGATTCATTGAGAATTGGGGGTTATAGTCGTATCGACTCCGTGCGGTGCCGGGTGCGTAAGGGGAAAGAGCAGATTCGTGTGTACAAGGACGACATACACCGCAAGCGCGAGTATACAGAGTGTGCAGAATACGACGACGAGCACCGGGAAAATGGAGATGGGGCGCAGGCGCGGCCTCCTCTTTCGCCCCCCATGCAACCTCTGGTGCAACGCCGATTCAAAATACCAGGGAGCGCCCCTCCGTTTCAGCCCACGCAGTTCCTCTTTGAGGCGCTCGTAATCGTTCCCTCCGTGTCCTTTGCTCATGGCCGTTCAGTCCCTTATGAGGTCACGAAGCTGGTCGCGCAGCAATGCACGGGCCCGGTTGATCCGCGATTTCACCGTTCCCATCGCGGTGCCGGTGATCGCCACGATCTCCTCATAGGAAAGTTGCTGGATATCACGCAGGACGATCACTTCCCGGAATTTAACGGGAAGAGACTTCAACGCCTGCTGGATCCTCTCCTCCCGGAGCGTGTCGTCCGCGGCACCGTCGGGTCCCGCGCTTTCATCCGGGAGATCGAACACCTGCCCGCCGCCGTGCGGCTCCCCCAGCCTCACGAACCGCCAGAGCGACCATCTGCGGAGCCGGGTCTTCGCGAGATTCGAAGCGATAGTGTAGATC
>DASVIU010000771.1:0-4178 GCA_036386275.1 Bacteroidota bacterium
CACGATGTGTTGTTGCCGATCCTCTGGCTTCCGTCATACGTGCAGGCATAACGCGATTGGATGAACACACGCATCCCGGTGATCGTCTGGCCGGCCTGCGGAGCATTCGTCGTCCCGTCGATCTGTCCCGTGTTCGTGAACGTGTATTCGTAGATGAAGTAGTTGTCGTGGTACGTGTTGCACCAGGCGAGGATTTTCCGCGTCATCGTGACGCCGATCGCCGTATTGACGACGTTGTTGATCATGCGGTCGCATTTCAGCGTCGGATCGATCCTGGTGTTATTGAGCGGCTTCCCCACCGAAGGGGCACCGTCCACGAACACGCTCGGCGGGGCGAACCGGCTCACGGTTTCAAATTTCATCGGGAAAAACTCGTTGTTCCCGTTGACGCGCGGACCAACGTGCACAACCTTGTTCGGCCACGTGGTCCCGCCGGCGTCCTTCCAGCTCTGCTGTATGCCGATCCAGAGCCCCGAGGCAGCCTCCACATCCTGATACTTGAAATAGGCAGGCCACTGGAGGCCGTCCTGCTGTACGATAACGCGTCCCTCCTCGACTTCATGCCCGGTCGCCGCAAACCAGTGGTTGAGCGAACCGACCGCCATCCAGCGAGTTTCAGTCTGACCCAGGGCCGGCGCCACGGTCGCAACAAGTGCCGCGAGGGAGAGGCCGACCGATCCCGCAATTCGTACGTACCAACTCTGACGCATCATTTGTATCCTCGTTTGGAAATTGACAAGTCTCTTACAGGTCATACGACAGGCGCAGCCCGAAGAAATACTGCGCCGGATTCAGGAACGCAAACGTCGCCTCGTTCGGCATCACGATGTACGCCTTGTTGTCGAGCACGTACTGCTTGTGCGACGGGCTTGGATCGTTCGGGTCGTACGGCTCATACGGCACAGTGCGGTAATCGCCCGGACGGTCGTTCCCCGAAATGTTCGTATATCCCATCTGACGGGCAACGTCCGCCGGGAACGCCGGGAGGTGGAGCGACTTGATGTACGCATCGAAGTCAGGCCCCCTGACGAACCCGTCGAAGGTCGACCCCGACATGTACTTGATGTTGAAGACGTTGTAGACGTCCATGTACAGCTCCAGGTTCAGCTTCGAGATCCGGAAGTTCTTGCTGACCCGTAAATCCACGTTGTAGTAGTCGCGCCACTGGACGTTGTTCTGCACGCCGGGGATCGAGGATCCTCCGCCCCCCGCCCACGTGAAATAGAACCCGGACTGCCAGTTGGCGATAACGTCGAGCCGCCAATCGCCGAGTATGCTGAGCGGGCCGAGGCTCGGACCAAGCTCGGGTGGTGTGAAGATATACACGTTCGCCCGGGCATACGGCTGAGGAATGGGCTTGGTCTGCTGGGGGTTTGTCTCCTGGAACGTCCGCTGGTCACTCAGGTTCTGGTAGTACGTCGAATACCCGAAGTACCCGTTCGTCCTGACGTCGTACGTGTAGTTGATGAAGCCCTGGACCCAGTTCCCGCGCTTCTTGTCCAGCGTGAGCTCGAACCCGCGGATGTCCCGGTACAGGTTGGGTGTGGTCAGCGTGTAGTTCACACTCCCGTCACTCGAGACGAACGTGACGAGATACGGCTCATTCGTCACGTCCTTGTAATATGCCGCAACGTGGACAAGAAGCATATCGAAGAGGTTATGTTCGTATCCCAGCTCGTATTGGACCGTCTTGGGGAGCGGCATGCTCGGATCCGCGATGCGCAGAAGTGCATGCGTGAAATTGTCGCGGCGGAAGAGGAACTCGTTGTCCGGGGTCGGGAGAGACCGCGTGTGTCCGTAGTTAAAATAGAGCTTTGCGTCTTCGCTGATCGGGAACGCAACGCCGATCCGGGGGCTGACATCTACCTGCTTTTTGACACGGATCTGCGGGAGAAGCGAGTCAATCCCCAGTGACTGGGCGCCCGAGAAAGCCGGATCGAAGGGGCTCGTGTAGGAGAACCACGAACCGCTCGGGTCATAGTAGTCAAGCCTGACGCCCAGGTTCGCCACCATGCCTTCAAATTCAAGCTTGTCCTGCACATAGGCAGCTCCGCGTCTCGGCCAGGTCCGCCACTTGGACTGTGAGCGCCCTCCTGCTGGGAGGAAAGCATCGATCGATGCGTAGTTGACATTGTTATCCGTCAGGTTCCATTCCGCGCCGGCTTTGATCTGGTTGACGCGGTCGAGCTGGCTCGTGAGATCGAACCTCGCCGTGTATGTTGTCACCTTGCTCGAATCACGGGAGTTGCTCATGCCGACTCCCATCCTGAGCCCGGTGATACCGGTGCTCGGCGCAGGCTGCCACCCGAACGGAGCCATGTCAACCAGATAACCGTTCCCAAACGACATGATCGGACTCGTGTTCCGGATGGCGGCAGGATTGGTGCTCCAGTTCGACCGGAAGAAGGAGATGCTTGCATCATAGAACGTCTCTTTTCCCAGCATGTGGGTCGCCTTCGCCGCACCGCTGTAGTAATCAACCGTGGTCGGCGCCCAGTAGTCGGTCGCGAATATGCGGGCATCGATGTAGCTCAAACCGCCGGTTAACACATCGGCAATGCTGTACGGGTCGCTGAACAGACCGGGGTTGCCGGCGTTGTTGTTTGACGTCCCGGTCGTGCGGCCCTCCCGGCCTTCCACCATCAGCTTGAATGTCGGCGTGATGTCGGATGTCAGGCGGACCTGACCGCTGTAATCCATCAGGGCGTTGGTGGAGAGCGGAATGACGTACGCGGTCTGTTGCTGCCTGTACGAGGCGAAGAAACGGAGATTGCCGAGCGATTCACCGAAAGGAACCGGACCGCCGAGACCCGCGTCAAAATTGTAGTCGGGGATGTTGATTTCCGCCTGCCGCCTGTATTCCCAGAGGAACACCTGCTGCGCGGCTGTCGGAGTCAGGTGGTTCGCCGGATTGGGATCCTTCATCGTCGACTGGGAAATCGCATTCCACCCGGCAAACTGCGCGTACTGCTGCTGCGTCGCGACATCCCACGCGCCGTTCTGCGTGCCGGTCCAGCAGACCGACGGGTCGAGATAGGGACGGATCCAGTAGGAATTCTTGTCGTAGATCGAAGGTCCGAAATGTTTCGGACGGGGGTTCGCGTACCGCCCGTTGAAACTGATGCTGTAGTTCGATTTCCCCCCCTCCTTTGCCGTTGCGTTCACGACCGCAGAGCGGAGGTCACCGTACTCCGCGTTGAACCCGCCGGTCTGGACCTGAACGTTCTCGATTGAACTGAGCGGTATCGCAGTGTACGGGTTGTTCGTCCGTTCATCGCGCAGGACGATACCGTCCACCATGAACGCCACCTGATCAGGCGTACTTCCGCGGACGACCGGGCCCGTCGCAGTGTTCTGAATGCCTGCCTGAAGGCCGATCGCAGCGGTCACTGTGGTCACCGGAAGCTTGTCGACTTCGGCGGCGGTGAGGTTCGTCCGGCTGGCGGAGATGTCTCTTTGGACGACGGGACGCTGGGCGGTGATGACCACTTCCTGCCCCTGCACTGTCTCTTCGTTCAACGCGAAGTTCAGCGTCGTTGTCTGATCAATGTCAACCCGCACATCGATCTGGGTCACCGTGGTGTAGCCGACGAGCGAGGCTCTCACACGGTACGACCCTGGGGGGATGTTCACAATGGCATAGAACCCGTCGACATTTGACGCCGCCCCGGTGGTCAATCCCTCTATCACGACGTTCACGGCGAGAAGCTTCTCGCCGCTCTTTGCGTCAGTGACGGTCCCAGCAATTTTTCCTGTGGTTCCCGCGAAGAGGGGGGTGGAAATCAAAAGGGTAAAAAGGACGGGCAAACACCTGATTGCCTTCATATCAAGCTCCTGGATGATGCGTACGGAATACCAAAAACCCATAGGACAGAGGAAAGAAATTCAGAAGGATAGAGATGGGCAAAGCCGCACAATGAAGTTGAACAGTGCGGCCTGCCAGTGTGGGAGGAAATGTATGAAACAGGGAATGCAGTGTCAAGTGGCGCAACTAAATATCCGCGCCCCCAAACCAATTCGTTCCTCTATTGAAATGAAACATTCGGGCGGAAAGATTCCCAAAAATGATCGTAACGGCACACCCGATCAGCGTGTGCCAGGTGTAATCGATTGTTGTGAAAAGAATAACAACGGCCATCGCGCCTAATCCGGCGATAAAGCCTACAAAAGCATCCCGC
>DASVIU010000772.1:0-5117 GCA_036386275.1 Bacteroidota bacterium
GACGATATCGCACGGGCGACCTCCTACGGCGCCTACAGGATGTTCGGCATCGGATCGCCGGGCGCGCCGGTGTTCGTGTATGCGCTGCGGAATTCGCTCTACATCAACCTGACGATCCGTTGCAACGCGGACTGCGTCTTCTGCGACCGGAAGGGGGAGGCGGTCATCAAGGGGCACAACCTCCGGATCGAACGGGAGCCCGCCGCGCGCGAGCTGATCGATGCGATCGGCGACCCGGCCCGGTACGAAGAGATAGTCTTCTGCGGGTACGGGGAACCCACGATCAGGCTGGACGCGCTGAAAGAAGTGGCGGCGTGGGTCAAGTCCCGGGGGGGGAAGACGCGGCTCAACACCGACGGGCACGGCAACGTGATCAACAAACGGAACATCGTTCCGGAGCTCGTGGGGCTGATCGATGCGGTTTCCATCAGCCTGAACTCCACCGATCCCGTGCAGTACGGGGATCTGATGCGGCTCGACGGGAAGAAGTTTTTCCCTGCGATGGTGGAATTCGCCCGCGAAGCCGTCCGCCTCCTCCCCAGGGTTGTCCTGACGATCGTTGACATGAATGACGTGGACAGGGAGAGGGCGCGCCGCTTTGTGGAGGAGGAGATCGGGGCGACGTTTTTCACCCGCCCCTTCTTTTGAGCCGGCGGGACGATCATGCACGGTTCCGCATTTCCTCCCCTTCCATGAACTCACAACAGCGGATCTGTATCATAGCAGAAGGCCAGCTCGGGGATCTCCTGATCCTTTCCCCTGCGCTCCGTGCGTTCAAAGAATCATTTCCCTCCGCCTCCCTCACCGTCCTTGTACTCCAGCGCCGATCGTATGACGGGTCTTCCTCTCCGCCCCGCTCCGTTCTCTCGGAAGACTCTCAGGGAGGGACCGCGGCGGTCCTCCGTTCGGATCCGCATGTCGGGCGCGTTGCGGAAATCGACAGGGGAGCGCTCCGTGCGCTCGGGGGGCTCCGCAGGGTCCGGGCCGAGTGGTCCGTCATCCGCTGGCTCAGGCAGGGGAGGTTCGACACCGTGGTATGCACATTCCCCCAGGACAGGTTTTACCTCTGGGCGTTCCTTTCCGGGGCACGTGTGCGGGTGGGGGAGGAGGGAAGATCCTTTTCTTCGCTTCTCTCGCACCGGATACGGAAGAAGAAGAGTGAAGGGGGGGTGCTCGCATACTACTGTGCGCTCGCGGAAGCGGCGGGCGCGACCGTCAGATCGCAGAGAACAAGCGTCGTGATCTCCCCCGCCCACACCGAGCGGGCGGCTTCACGCTGGCGTTCGCTGGAGCTTCCGGAGGAGAAACCCGTCGTGGCCGTCCATCCGGGTGCGAGCGGAGACTACAGGATCTGGCCCCCCGGCAATTACGCCGCTCTCATCGACCATCTGCAGCGGGGAGGGACCCCGGTGATTCTGACCGGGAGCAGTTTCGACAGTGAAGTTCTCGGGGAGGTGAACAGAAGATGCGGGATTGCGCCGCGGCTGGTGACCACGTCCGATGTGCTGGATCTCGCGGCGCTCCTGCAGAAGTGCGCGCTCTGCGTCTCCAACAACTCCGGCCCCCGTCATCTGGCCGTCGCGGCCGGAGTCCGGTCCCTGGCCCTGATCCCGCGGTTTGACGATGTGGAGTGGAAGATCTACGCGGACGAGACAGAGGCGGGGACGATGCAGAGCCGGGAGGAATGTCCCGCGTGCCCACCGACGGCCTGCCTCAACGCACTCCCGGCGGGGGAACGGTACGGTTCCCTCTGTATGAGAGCCCTCACCGTGGAAGAAGTCGCAGCCCGGGTCGACATCCTGCTGGGAGTGCCCCGCTCAGACCGTCGTGCCTAGCCGTCTATTTGCGCCGGTTCCTCGCCTCGTCGTACGCCTGCTGGTGGTTCGGGTCAACACTCGAGAAAAACGTAAACACGGAAGGGTCGGGATAGTCCGCGAAGACGTCGGCGAGCTCTTTTGCCTTCGCTTCGAAGAACGACTTGATGACGACATTCCGGGGATCGGCGTTCTTCTTTGCGTCGGCGATCAATTGCACTGCGGACAGAATGTTCTTGCAGGCGCGATCCTTGTTGAGCGCGAGGGAGTCAAGCCCGGCGAAGTGATAGAACCATGAAGCCGCGCGGACGGGCTGGAACGTTGTGCTCATAAGCTCGTCGATCAACTGGGCCCGCGAGTATCCGGAAGTCGCTGGCTGCCATCCCTTCTGACCTGTCGATCTCCCCTGGCTTGCGACGTCGGCCGCCTTCTGGAAGAGGGGCGTCCCCGAGAGCCTCTCGTACGTGTCGAAGTCATACCCCATGACGAGGTACATGTAGAAATCGAGGAAGCTCGTCAGGTCGTCGTACGTGTTCGGGTTGTGGTTGAGAGGTCTGGTTTTCATGTAGGTGAATTCCCAGAGCCCGTCAAAGAGCCTGACGACCGCCGTGCTCTGGGCGGACTTGTAGATCTCCCGCTGGCTTCCTATGAATACCTGTGCCGAATACCGGTTATCCCCGATGACGCTCTGGAAGAAAACGTTGACCGTGCATTTGACCTTGTCGCCTGGGCTCCCGAGACCCCAGTTATAGTTGCTCAGATATGTCTTCACGTCGTTTTCGAAATCACGGAGGAGATCCTTGTTTGTCGTGGGGATCGCCTCGTAATTGACAAGCACCGTGACATCGACCTGCTGGGCGGAAACGGGCGAAGGGAGTGCCGGGAGGAGGAGCAAAACAGTAACGGCTGCTGAGCTGGTGATTTTCATCGATCGATACCAATATTGTGGGAGTGAGCCCAATATACGCGTTTTGACAAGGTGGGTCAAGCCGCCCCCCTGTTCTCCTGTCTCGCAAAACCGAAGCGTCCGGCTGTATCACATCAGAACGGGGAGAAAAGGGTGTGAGGTGTGAAGGACTGGCTCCTCTGCGTGACGGTATGGGCAATGGTGTGCGGGACGGCCGGCAGCTCCTCTGCTGCGTTCGAACGGCAACCCGAGAGCGTCCGGGCCTGCGGGATGGGGGGAGCGGGGTCGGCACTTGCCGGGAATGTTTGGGGGGGGCTGATGAACCCGGCTTCTTTGGCCGGAATGACAGTGAGAATGATCGCTGTTTCTACAGCCCCTTCTCCGTTCGGTTTAGAGGAACTCAGGCGGACTGCGTGTGCCTACACCGAACCGTTCGGCCGGCTTACCGCCTCGCTGACCGGGATCCGGTACGGGTACGAGCTCTACCGCGAAGTCACTCTGGGAGCGGCGTGCGGGTACGATTGCGGAGAAGGAGTGCGCGTCGGGGGAACCGTCACGCTGAACAGTGTCTCCATTGCAGGATACGGCCACGGCTCATGTGCCGGATTCGACGCGGGGGTCCTCTGGCAGATTGTCCCGGGGTTGCAGTTTGGGGCATCGGCCGCGAACTGGAATGCCCCCTCGCTTGGGAAATCCCGGGAGAACATCCCCAGGACATTTCAGGCGGGGATAGCATACGCTCTCCCCGGCGGTTTCCTTGTTGCATGTGACATCGCCGAAGACCCCCGTTTCCCTGCGGAAGTCCGTCTGGGGGCCGAACTGGCTGTCGCAGAATTCCTCTTCCTCCGCGCCGGGGTCTCGACCGATCCTTCGAGTTGTTCCGCGGGCGTCGGCCTGCACATTCTCCCCGTCGATATCGAGTATGCGTTCTCCCGCCATCAGGAACTTGGATTTACGCACCGCTTCGGCCTCTCCCTGCGGCTGGGAGGACCGTAAGGCGTGGCGTTCCCCCCCCTCCTCACTCTGATTCTCCTCCCCGCATTGATGCAGGATACCGTCGCAAGCAGAACGGATTTCGACGAGCGGTTTCCCATCGAGCTGACCGGGGAGCTGACGGATGACCTGGAGGGGTCTGCGCTGATGGAGGCTCTCGACTGGAGACGGCTGCATCCCTTTGACCTGAACAGCGTCACACTGGTGGAACTCCTCTCGATCCCCTGCGTCACTCTTTCCGGCGCTCAGGCCGTCCTCGCCTTAAGAGAAAACGGGGGGAGGTTCCGGTCCCCCGCCGAGCTCCTGACAATCGGGGGAGGGGGGGAGCGTCTGTACCGGGCCCTCATCCCGTTTGTGTGTGCCGGAGGGAACTCCTCTTGCGGATCCGCCCGGCGTCGCGTCATGTACCGTGCCCGCGCGATCGAAGACACGCCTTCCGATCCATTGACGCCCGGCTCCCCGCTCCGGGTTTCCTCCCGGCTCGTCGTTGAGTCACCCGGTGGAGTGGAAGCAGGGGCACTCTTCGCGAAAGGAGCGGGAGAGCGGACGGAAGATGCATTTCTCTCCGGGTACGCGGTGGTACGGGGACTTGGATGCGTCACCGACCTTCTGGCCGGCGACTTCGAACTCGAAGCAGGCCAGGGGCTCGTCCTCTGGCGGGGCCCGACCGCAGTCAGGAATACCTGGAGTCTCCGCCCCGGCGAAGGACTGGCGATAGTCCCTCACCGTTCGTCGGACGAGAGCCGGTTCCTCCGGGGTCTGGCAATTGCGGCGTCCGTGAACGGGAGCCTGAAAGGAAGATTGACGGGGGCGCTTTTCTTATCCTCCAGGTCGTATGGCGCGAACGTGGACAGCGGTGGGGAAGCGACAGGATTTTTCCGCGGGGAGTACTCGACAGCCGGGAATGCCGCCAAAAAAGACGCACTGCGGGAGCACTTGATCGGCGTCCGGGCTGAGTACGCACAGACGGGCGTGTTCACCGCCGGATGTACGATGTACCGCGCCTCCTTCGACAGGTCGTTCACTCCGGCCGACAGGATGCGATTCTCGGGGAATCACATTGAGGCGGGGGGAGCGGATGTGAGCGGAAGATTCGGCGCCCTCTCTCTCTCCGGCGAATGTGCATTCATGACGGGGGGCGCGCATGCTCTTGCGTCGTGTATGACGCTTGTCTCGGTCTCCGGCCAGATGCTCATGATACGCTTCAGGGACTATCAACCGGCCTATGACAATCTTCACGCCTCCGGAGAGGGGGACAACGGCGAAACGAGGAACGAACGGGGCGTCTCTGCGGTCCTGCGGCTCATCCCCTCCCGGGGAATCCGCCTGCAATGTTATGTCGATGCGTTCGAACACCCATGGCCGTACACCCGGACCTCCATCCCCAGGAGAGGGATTGAAAT
>DASVIU010000773.1:0-3365 GCA_036386275.1 Bacteroidota bacterium
GCAACGCATGCCCAGCGCGCCTATGCGGCGGCCAATCCGCGCAAGTACCGTGATTATGCGGACACGATCTGGGGCTTTTCGGCCTGTGACGGTCCCCGTGACACTTCGTTCGTTGTTGAAGGGATCACGCGGGTATTTCAATCGTATGCCGCGCGCGGTGTATCTGTCGACTGGACAAACGACGACGGGACACTCTCCCCGGCCGCCGCCGGCGGATCACTCCCCTTCGCCCCGGAGATTGCTCTCCCCTGCCTCAAAGCAATGAAAAACCGGTACGGTGAACGCGTATGGAGAGAGTGCGGGTTTGTCGACTCATTTAATCCCTCCTACGTAACTCCTGAGACAGGTCCCCGGGGATGGTTTGACAGAGACTATCTCGGGATCGATCAGGGACCGGTGGCGCTCATGATAGAGAACCTCCGGAACGGTTTCGTCTGGAATGTCATGAAGAAAAACCCGTACGTCGTCCGGGGACTTGAGCGGGCCGGCTTCACCGGTGGATGGCTGGAGGGACACTGAGCCCATGCCCCCCCGGCCGGTGGAGATACTTCTCACTCTTTCACTCTGTGGTTTCACCTCTCTTGCCCAGAATTCCTCTCACATCCCTGACGACACGCTCGCCAGAGTGGGGGCAGGCATCATCACCGCCAGAGATCTCTTCGAACGAATCGAACTCATGCCCTGGGAGGGGAAAGATCGGCGCCGGACGTTTGACAGTTCAAGAGTGCAGGCTCTCGAGTCGCTTGTCGCGGAACGGTTGCTCGCGAGCGAGGCTGCGGAGCGAGGGATCGGGTTCGATACCCTTATGCTTCTTCGCCTGGGTGGCCTCGAGCGGGAGTTTGTCAGAGATGAGCTGTACAGGAGAGAGGTCGCCGGGAGCGTGAACATTTCCCCCGGCGAAATGAAGGCCGGGTTGAAAAAATATGCACTTCTTCTCCGGGTTGTCGTCTTCCGCTGCTCCTCGGAGCTCACCGCTCAGGAACTGTCGGAGAGAATGCGGACAGAGTCGACTCCGGACAGTGCCGCTCCGCCTGGATCCGGGGAGGGACTTCTCTCCCGGGACACCGTGACGGTGGAATTCGGGATTGCCGACGAGTCACTTGAGGATCACGCCTATGGGCTGAACCCGGCTCATCCCGTGTCCGTGCCCTACTATTCGGAAAACCTCGGCTGGGTCGTGCTCCTCCTTGTCGACGCGCAAACGGATCCCCGGTATACGCAACAGGATGTCTCAAAGCAGCTCTCCTCCGTCAGAGACATCCTGCGGTCGCGGAAAGCCCGTTTCAGGGGGAGAGAGTTTATGCGATCAGTTCTCAGCCCGCAGAGAGCGGCGGCGGACAGGCATCTGCTTGGCCTCCTCGCCAGATCGATATATACGATCATCATGTCCGACACTGCCGCGCACAGGAGTCAGGGGAGATTCCTTCTCGCCCCTGAAGAAATCGACATTCTCGAAACGGACCTGCGCCCGGCTCTCGGGCGGGAGCTGGTCTCCATTCCCGGCGGCCCGTTGAGCCTGGGGGCGGCGATCCAGGCGTTCCGGATCCAGCCGTTCTCCTCCCCCTCCCTGGGACGGAACACATTTCTCTCTGTCCTCAACGAGAGCGTGAAGCGGATCGTCGAAGAAGAATTCCTCGCCCGGGAGGGGTACCGGTTACACCTGCAGAATTCCCCGTCGGTGAAGCACGATCTCGCGGCGTGGAGTGATAACTGGCGCGCACTGATGTTGGAACAGAGCATACCCGGCGTGGAACCGGTCGAGGAAGATGAAATGGAAGTGTTGATTGAGAACGGCAGGCGCATCGATCCTTCGTACGAAGTGGACGTTCGGGAGATCCTGACCGACAGCCTCTCAGAAGCTCTTCAGTGTATGGATCGGTTGATCACTGGCACCGACATGGCAGACCTGGCGCGGAGAGTATCAAGACGACCTGGCTGGTCCGGCCAGGGTGGCGAATCAGGTTTCTTTCATGTCCGTTCATACCCTGAACTTGGTATACGGGCTCTCGCGGCGGACACAGGCAGTCTGATCGGACCGGTCGCCGTCAAAGGGGGATACTCTGTTTTCAGAGTCCTCGCCAAACGTGGGACTGCCGTCAATGAGGGGATGACGCTCGACTCATTGCGGAGCCTCCTTCGTCCCAGGATGCGCTACGAGAAGCGCCGTCATGCGGTCGATCGTTTCATAGCCGGTCTGGCGCAGAAGTACGGGGTGAAGATGTACTACGACAGGCTCAAGAACATTGATATTTCACGGCATAATATGTTTACCCGGCGTCTGATTGGCTTTGGCGGGATGATGAACGCCGCCCCTGTGTTGAAGCCTGAGTGGGGCTGGGTCCGGGAATACCTCCGGGCGAATCATCAGGTACCATGATGCCGGCGGGTTCCCGATATATCCAGCCTCTGAACGGCCTCTGGGACATCGCTCCGGGAACCGCCGAAGCCCTGTCCGGAGAGTGGGGAGCAAAGATCCCCGTCCCGTCGCTCGTGGACTGTGCCGCCCCGCCGTACGACTGGAGGTCCTTTCCCTACCACTGGTATCGCCTCGTGTTCCGTGTCGACTCCGCTGACCCGTACGAGACCGCGACGATCCGGATCGCCCAGGCGATGTTCGGGACCAGCGTGTGGCTGAACGGGAGCCGCCTGGGGGGAGACATCGCCTGTTACACCTCGCAGGAGTACGATGCCGCGCTGCACATCCGGTATGACGGTCCGAACGAGCTCATCGTGCGCGTCGGTCTGAAAGAGACGCTTCCCCCCGAAAGTGCGGTCGGCAAGGATCAGGAGCGGCAGACGTTCATCCCCGGCATCTGGGGGGATGTGACGCTCATGCTTGCGGGGAATCCCCGCGTCGCGCTTGTCCAGGTGATCCCCCGGAACAGGGAATCGACTGCGGAAGCCAGAGTGACGCTCCGTAACACCGCCCCCCGCCCCGTGCCGGTGAAGCTCGTCTCCCGCCTGCGCGAGCACATATCGGGCCATTCAGTCGGGAGCGTTCAGGAGCTCGTCTCCGGGACGGGGGCGGAGGGTGAAAGCGTCCATTCGTTCATACACACCGTCAACCCGCTCATCCCCTGGAGTCCGGATCGTCCGTTCCTTTATGATCATTCTGTCGACGTCGTCGTTGAAGGGGACGTCGTCGACACGCTTGTGACAAGGTTCGGTATGAGGGAGTTCCGCGTTCAGGAAGGGGGATTCTTCCTGAACGGCCGGCGGATATTCCTGAAGGGAGGGAATATCGCCTTCCACCGGTTCCTGTCCGACGCGGACAGAGGGCTCCTCCCGTGGAACGATGACTGGGTGAGGAAGCTCCTCATAGAAATCCCGAAGCGGCACAATTTCAACTTCTTCCGTGCACACAT
>DASVIU010000774.1:0-2367 GCA_036386275.1 Bacteroidota bacterium
CCTCCTTTCTGCAGTCGGGGGCTTTGTAGGGATCCCGCACAGCCTCGGAGGAGGGAACGCATTCGAACGATGGCTTGAACCCGTCTTCGCGCCGGCTGCTGAGAAACTCGCGTTTGCCGCACCGCAGGGGGAAATCGCAGAGTATGTGCTCATGGGGCTTTCCGTGGCCGTGGCTCTCGCCGGATGGTATGTTGCCCGCATGTGGTATCTGAAAAGAAAAGAGATCCCCGGTCTCCTTGTCCGGAAGCTCCCCGGTGCGTACAGAGTGCTCCTCAACAAATACTACGTCGATGAATTCTACGACGGGGCGGTGGTCAAGCCTGCCGTCCGCGGATCGGAACTGCTCCTCTGGAAGGGGATCGACGTCAACGTCATCGACCGCATCGTGAACGGCGCGGCGCAAATCACCGCGGCGGCGGGGAGGGTTCTCCGGCTGATACAGACGGGGGTTGTCCAGAGCTACGTCATCGTATTCCTTGCAGGAGTCGTCCTGATCGTGGGATGGCTTCTGGCCAAATGAACTGACACATGGGTCCATGGAACAGCATATCCTGAGTCTGATTCTCTTCACGCCTCTCGCGGGGGCGCTCGTGGTCGCGTTGCTGGGAAGAGACGCCTCCCGGCTCATCAAGACCGTGGGGCTGCTCTTCTCGCTTGTGGCGCTCGGACTGTCCGTATGGCTCTTTCTCATCTTCGACGGCTCGCGGGGGGACATGCAGTGCGTCGAGATCATCCCGTGGATACCGGCGCTCAATATCTCGTACCACATCGGCATCGACGGCATCTCGCTCCTGCTCATCGTTCTGACGACATTTCTGACGCCGATCGCGCTTCTCGCGTCGTGGGAGTCCGTCACCGCCCGTCTCAAGGGGTACGTCGCACTCATGCTCCTGCTGGAAGCCGGAACGCTCGGGGTGTTCATGGCCCTCGACCTTTTCCTCTTCTACGTCTTCTGGGAGTTCATGCTGATCCCGATGTATTTCATCATCGGCATCTGGGGAGGGCAGGAACGGATCTACGCGGCGGTCAAGTTCTTCCTTTACACGATGGCCGGAAGCCTGTTGATGCTCGTGGCGATCATCTGGCTCGGCTCGTATGCCGCTTCGCTTCCCGGCGGCGCATTCACCACGGATCTTCTCCGGCTGTACGCCATCGCGCCCGGGATCCCGATGGGGATCCAGATCTGGATGTTCCTCGCGTTCACGTTCAGCTTCGCGATCAAGGTCCCGATATTCCCTCTCCACACCTGGCTCCCCGACGCGCATGTCCAGGCTCCCACCGCCGGCAGCGTCATACTGGCCGGCGTGCTCCTGAAGATGGGGACGTACGGGCTGATCCGTTTCTGCCTCCCGCTCTTCCCCTATGCGACGTTCAGGTTCCTCCCGTACCTGGCCGGCCTCGGAATCGTCGGCATCATTTACGGCGCCCTCGTCTCGATGGTGCAGCCCGATATCAAGAAACTCGTGGCCTATTCTTCCGTGAGCCACCTGGGGTTCGTGGTGCTCGGCATATTCGCGCTCACGGAGGAAGGGCTGCAGGGGAGCGTGATACAAATGATCAACCACGGGCTTTCCACCGGCGCGCTCTTTCTTCTCGTGGGGATGATCTACGACAGGAGGCACACGCGGCTGATCAAGGATTTCGGCGGACTGGCAAAGCCGATGCCGGTGTACGCTGCGTTCTTCATGATCGTCATGCTCTCTTCCATCGGGCTTCCCGGCCTGAACGGGTTCGTCGGGGAATTCCTCATACTCCTCGGGTCGTTCCGCTCGACATTCCTGGGGAGTCCATGGTACGCCATCGCCGCCTCGACCGGTGTCATCCTCGCCGCGGTCTACCTGCTCTGGAGCTACCAGCGGATATTCTTCGGAAAGAATGAGCGTCCGGAAAACCAGAACCTCGCGGATCTGAGCCTCCGCGAGATCGCCGTGCTCGTCCCCGTCGTCTTCTTCATCGTATGGATCGGCGTGTACCCCGGCACGTTTCTCGGAAAGAGCGCCGCCTCGACGAAGCAGCTCATCCACAGGATCGAGGAGACCCGCCGGGGCTCGTTTGCGGGCGCGACACTTGAGCCGGGACACGGGGTGCAGCCGGGAGAACGGCGATGAACCCGTCGATGAGTGACCTGACTGCAATCGCACCGCTTCTCCTCGTCGCCGGCACCGCGCTCGTCGTCGTTCTCGTCGATGCGCTTGTGAAGAGGAACCGGATGCTGGGTCCGGTCCTGACGATCGCGGGACTGGCGGCGGCGATCGCCTTTGCAGTCCCCGCACTCGGCGACGCACCGGCGTCCGCCGCCTTCGGCGGGATGGTCAGGACCGGCGGCTTCACCGCCTTTTTCACGCTCGTGTTCTGTGTTTCAGGGCT
>DASVIU010000775.1:0-9847 GCA_036386275.1 Bacteroidota bacterium
ACGATGGTACTTGCCGTGCGGGAGAGTCCCCGCACTTCGATCGCCGTAACAAGAGGATCGAATATGTAGGCGAGCAGGAATGCCACGACGATCATCTTCACGACGCCGGGAACCAGAAGAAGGAGGAGAATCAGGAGCGCAAGGCCCGAGAACGCAAGCCAGCGGTTCAGGACGAGAGACCGTGCCGGGTTCATGGGCGCCTCGATCCTTCTTCTGTCTTCTTCGGCCGGGGATGCCTGGCCGTGGCAGCGGGGGGCGCTACCTGCGCGAGCAGAGTCTGCACCCTGTCGTTCACCGCGCGGAGCCGCATCCCGATGATTGCGGCGAGGCTGAGGACGATCTTCACGCCGAGCCGCGGGTTCCGTTCAATCAGGGAGAAGAGGTCGGGCTGGAAGAAACCGAATATCCGGCAAGCGGTTTTCGCGACCGCGGTCGCGGACCGGCTCCCGCCGTCCAGGAGGGGGAGCTCTCCGAAGAACTCGCCGTCCCCCAGCTCGGTCATATTGTCATGGGATTGGTCCGTCAGAATGCTGACCCGGCCTGATTCGATGATGTACATGCCGAGACCGGGCTCGTCCTGGCGGAATATGACCTCCCCGGCGGCATACTCCCGCTTGTGAAGTATGCGCTCGACCGACGCCAGTTCACGGCGTCCAAGCTCCGAGAAAATCGGAATGGAACGAAGCGTGTCCCTGAACCTGACCTTCTTCCCCTCATGCTTTTTTATACCGAGAAGCGACCAGAAATCCATGTGCGTAACTCCTGTAATTACTTGAGGATGTCGCCGACCGATTGTTTCCTGTATCCACCGGGGAGTGAGAAGATGTCCTCTCCGAGCGACCGTTTTTCGATTTTCAGGACTTCCTGCGAATCCACGACCTTCCCCTCGATCCGCGTGTTCGCGAGGAGCGGAAAGATACCGAGCTTCGTGATCTCATCGTTCCACGCAGTTCCCTGCCCCGCGCGTTCCTCTCCCAGCGCACGGGCAAGCGACGCGGAAAGTCCCCGCAGATCCTTCGTCCCCCAAATCTCCGTTTCCGCCTCCCCCTGGTTGATCAGGAACTGCTCGCACCGGTAGCCCAGAATTTTCTTCGTCTTCCCTGTCTTCTTCACCGGGGCCGGGTTCCCCCCTCCCTCTGCGGTCGCGTCCTCCTTCATTTTCCCCTGCGGGACCTCGAAGTAGGTTTTATTGTCGTCGTCGAGCATCCGGATCACACGCAGGTCAGAGCGGTAGATCATCGTACTTGCGGGCGTCGTTGACGTTGCGGAAGTCGTAATCTTCGCCATCGCCCCCTTGATCCACATCGTCATCACGTATTGCTGTTCGGCGCCAAGTGCATCCGTCGTCGTGTTCCTGCTTTCGATCACGCCCTCGAATTGAGCACGCAAAGTTCCGCAGGCGAGAAAAAGAAGAACCAGTGCACGGATCATGGGGTAATGATAAAGGAAGCTGTTCGGAAGAGCCCGCCGGCAGGAAGCCGATGGTGCACCAAAGATAGAAAAAATCGACACAACAAAAAAGGACGGCCGTCACAACTTGCGGAGGAGGAGGAAGACCGGGAGGAGCACCGCCCCGACCACGAATCCCCCCGCATGGGCCCACCAGGCAACTCCCCCCGCACCTGCGTCTCCCCCGGCCGCCGCAAGTGCCCCCTGAACGAACTGGAGGAGGAACCAGAAGCCGAGAAAGAAGAACGCGGAGAGCTCTACGACCGGAAAAAAGACAAAAAGCGGTATCAAAGTCAGCACCCGGGCACGCGGATACAGGAGAAAGTACGCCCCCAGGACCCCGGAGATGGCCCCGCTGGCCCCTACGAGCGGGGCGACCGAATTCTGCTGCGCGTAGACCTGCACCAGTGCCGCACCGGCACCGCAGAGGAGGTAGAAGACAAGATACGACCCATGCCCGAGGCGGTCTTCGACATTGTCTCCGAATATGTACAGGAAAAGCATATTGCCAAGCAGGTGCATCCATCCTCCGTGTATGAACATGGAGGAAAGAAGCGTGAGGGCGGGGCGCACCGCCATGTGCCCCTGGAGGAGCGACGCAGAGACATCCGCCGGTGTTACGCCTGCTGTCCGGACGAAGTGCCCCACTTTCGCACCGAGGGAGAGTTCATAGAGGAACACGCCTCCGCAGAGCGCAATGAGAATGTAGTTCACAAACGGGACGGTCTTTGACTTGATGGTATCCCGGAGGGGAATCATCGGCGGGGCCTTGCAGGCGGGAGGTTGGTCATGTGCTGGCTGCAATGGTAACACTTCGGCGCCTGATTGTCAAGAAACCGTTCCCTTGCATTTCCCCGGCCGGATTGCTATCTTTGCGCATCGATCTGTTCTCTCACCCGTCACCGCTCCCTGTGAGGCTCGTTCCACCCTACATAGAATCCCTGGAGCCCTACAAACCGGGGAAGCCGATCGCCGAGTTGCAGAAGGAACTCGGCATCACGGATGTGGTGAAGCTGGCCTCGAATGAAAACCCCCTTGGCCCTTCCCCCCTTGCACTCGAAGAAATGAAGCACCACCTGGAGGATCTCCACCGCTACCCCAATGGCGGGCTGGACCTCCGCGAAGTCCTTGCCGGACGATTCAGGCTGAAGGTCGGCAACGTCATCGCGGGGAGCGGCTCCGAAGGGATCATGTCGAACATCATTCGCGCCTTCCTCTGCGACGACGACGAGGTGCTCACTTCCGAAGGGACTTTTGTCGGCTTCTACGTCCTTGCCCGCTCACGGGGCACCAGGCTTGTCACCGTCCCCCTGAAGGAGTACCACTTCGATCTCGAGGCGATCGCCTCGCGCATCAACGAACACACGAAGATCATCTACCTCGCAAACCCCAACAACCCCACCGGCACCATTTTCACCAGGGCTGAATTCGACGCCTTCATCAAACGCGTGCCACCTCATGTCCTCATCATACTCGACGAGGCATACTTCGAATACGCGCAGCGCAGCCCGGATTACCCGGACTCGATGGCCTACAGGTACGACAACGTCATCACGTTACGCACCTTTTCCAAGGCCTTCGGGATCGCCGGGATGCGGATCGGGTACGGCTTCGCCCACGACTCACTGATCACAAATCTGCTGAAGGTCAAGCTCCCCTTCGAGCCGGGCACTCTCGCGCAGGCGGCGGGTATCGGCGCCCTGAGGGATGAGGGATTCCTGAGAAGGACGCTCGAAGTCAACGAATCAGGGAAGCGCTCGCTGATTCCTCTCCTCCGATCGCTCTGGCTCACAACAGTCGACACAGAAGCGAATTTCGTCTGCGTGCCGCTTGCGAACGAATCGTCCGTCGATGCGCTCTACGGCGGACTTCTCACGCGCGGGGTCATCATCCGCCCCCTGCGGGCATTCGGGCTCCCCCATTGCGTCAGGATCACCATAGGCACAGAGGATCAGAACCGGGTTCTTCTCCGGGCATTGAAGAGCGTCCTGGCTTCGATGCACCAGACAACCGTCATTCCCTGAACGACCCCCCCGTCCGGAGAGATCGGGCGGCATCATGAAAAGAAGAAGCGGAGAGCCTTCCATGGAGGATTTCCTTCCGATCAACGGAACGGATTACGTCGAGCTGTACGTCGGGAATGCCAAACAGTCCGCCCATTACTACCGGTCGGCGTTCGGTTTCTCTCTTGTGGCGTATGCGGGGCCGGAAACGGGGATGCGCGACCGTGCGTCATACGTCCTTCAACAAGACAAGGTCCGCCTGGTGCTGACCACACCGCTCACGGACGACAGCCCGATCGCCGCACATGTCGCGAGGCACGGGGACGGCGTCCGGGACATCGCCCTGTGGGTGGAAGACGCGCGTTCTGCCTACCGGGAGACCACGCTGCGGGGAGCAAAGGGGATTCTCCCCCCGGAGGTTCTGAAGGACGATGCGGGAGAGGTGATCCGCTCCTCGATTGCGGCGTACGGCGACACCATCCACACATTCGTGGAACGGAAGGGTTACGGGGGGGTATTCCTTCCGGGCTACCGCGCGGTGCCGGGCCCCGACCCGGTGGCACGCCCTGCCGGACTCATGTACATCGACCATATGGTGGGGAATGTGGGATGGGGGGAGATGAACACATGGGTCCGCTTTTACGGGGATGTCATGGGATTCCGCCTGTACCAGCATTTCGACGACAACGACATCAGCACCGACTACTCCGCGCTCATGTCAAAGGTGATGGCGAACGGGAACGGAAGGATAAAGTTTCCGATCAATGAACCTGCGCACGGAAAGAAGAAATCGCAGATCGAGGAATACCTGGAATTCTATAAGGGCCCCGGGGTGCAGCATATCGCGTGCGCCACCGACAGCATCATTGACACTGTGGAACAACTCCGCGCACAGGGGGTCGAATTCCTCAGGGTCCCCGCTGCATATTACCGTGAGATGACGGGACGTGTCGGCAGGATCGACGAGCCGCTCGAAGCGCTCGAGCGTCTCGGCCTCCTCGTCGACAGGGACGACGAGGGGTACATGCTCCAGATATTCAGTAAGCCGGTGCAGGACCGTCCGACTCTTTTCTTCGAAGTGATACAGAGAAAAGGGAGCAGGAGTTTCGGGAAGGGGAATTTCAAGGCCCTGTTCGAAGCGATCGAACGGGAACAGGCCCTCCGGGGAAATCTCTGACCGAAAGCCCATGAAACTCTGTACATTCGCAGTGTCCACCAGCCTCGGGAGGCACGAGCGCTTCGGGGCCGTCATCCCGGGGGGGATCGTGGACATGAATTTCGCCTGCGCCTGGCACCTGGCCCGCAAGGGAGAAGCCCGTCCCTCGACACTCGCGGACGTGCTTGTCCCGGACTCACTCCTAGAATTCATCAGGGGCGGGGACACATCGATGGGATTTGCACGTGCAACACTTGCCGCGCTCGAGCAGGAATGCGCGGGGGGTCGCCTCCCTCCCTCCGGCCCCGATGACGAAACGCTCGTGTACAGACCGGAGAACGTCCGGATGTGCCCCCCTCTCCCGGAGCCGCCATCGGTCCGCGATTTTTACGCCTTCGAGTCCCACGTGAAGAAAGGGTTCGAGAAGAGAGGAGAGCCGATGCCGCCGGAGTGGTACGAGATACCGGTGTATTATACGAGCGGCCGCCAGAACCTGATCGGCCCGGAGGACGATGTCCTCTGGCCCTCGTTCACGGAGAAATTCGACTACGAGCTCGAGATCGCCCTCGTGATCGGGAAAACCGGACGGAACATCTCCGCGGAACGGGCACGGGAGTACATCGCCGGCTTCACGGTGATGAACGATTTCAGCGCGAGGGATATACAGCGGCGCGAGATGCGCGTCCGGCTCGGTCCCGCCAAAGGGAAAGACTGGTGCACTGCCATGGGTCCCGTTCTCGTCACACCGGATGAGATCGGAGACCCTTATAACCTCGCAATGACCGCCCGGGTCAACGGCGAGGAATGGTCGCGCGGGAATACATCCTCGATCCACTGGAAATTCGAGCAGATGATCGAGTACCTGTCCAGGGACCAGACCATCCACCCCGGGGACGTGCTTGGTTCCGGTACGGTGGGAACGGGTTGCGGCCTGGAGCTCGATCGCTGGGTCAAACCGGGTGATGTGATGGAGCTGGAGATTGAGAAGATCGGCATCCTGCGTAACAGGGTTGTCCGGGGATGACTCCCGGGATCCGGGCCGCAGTACACTGAACTGCCACAGAGTGAAGGAGACATCTGCCTATGTACCCGCTCAGAAAGGGGAAGACTGCTCAGCAGGCCCACGTGGGGCTGCCCGAGGGGACATTTGAGGAGGAGCACGGGAGAAAAGGGTTCTACGGAAAATCCGCCCATCTCTACCATACGCACGCCCCGACGGGCTGGATCCGCTTCGAAGGGAAACTTCGGCCCCACTGCATCGACTGCAACCGGCTCCTCCCCACCGACATGGATGATCCGAAGGGGTCACCCGTCGCGTTCCTCGGCAACAGCGACGTCCGGCTGTCGGTCTCGCGGCGCTCCGCCCCGATGCCGTTTTATTTCAGGAATGCGGACGGCGACGAGCTCTACTTCATCCACCGGGGGAAAGGGGTGATCGAGACAGATTTCGGTCCACTCACGTTTGAGCGCGGGGACTACATCATCCTCCCGAGGGCCGTCACGTACCGGGTGGTGCCGGAGACTTCAGACAACTTCTTTCTCATTATCGAATCGAAATCGGAGTTCGAACAGCCCGACAAGGGGCTGTTAGGGCAGCACGCGCTCTACGATCCGGGGCTGATCGTCACCCCGGAACCTCTTCCGATCCTGGACGACAACCGCGAATGGGAGATCAGGATCAAGGCCGGGGAGGAATTCTCCTCGGTCGTGTACCCGTTTAACCCGATGGACGTCGTGGGCTGGAAGGGGGACCTGACCGCGTGGAAAATCAACCTGCGCGATATCCGCCCTGTGATGAGCCACCGGGCACACCTCCCGCCGAGCGCCCACACGACGCTCGTCACGCAGGGGGCGGTGGTCTGCAGCTTCGTCCCCCGCCCTCTCGAGGAAGATCCCGAGGCGGTGCGTGTCCCGTTCTTCCACCGCAACACCGATTACGACGAATTCATATTCTACCACGACGGGAACTTCTTCAGCCGAGATAACATCAAGCCCGGCATGGTCACGCTCCACCCGCGCGGCATCCATCACGGTCCCCACCCGAAGGCGCTTGCGGCGCAGAAAAAGAAGACGCACACGGACGAATATGCGGTGATGCTCGACGGGCTCAACCCGATCGACGTCCTCCCCGCCGGAGAGGCTGCGGAATGGCAGGAGTACTGGAAATCCTGGATGAGTCCTGCCACCCCATGACAATACTTCCGTCCGGACGCACACCCCGTGACGTGTACCGGCTGATGACTGCGATGATTGTCCCCCGGCCCATTGCGTTTGTCTCGTCCCTGAGCCGTGAAGGGATCCGGAACCTTGCGCCCTTCAGCTTTTTCACGGCCGTCAGCGCCAACCCTCCCGTGATCTGTTTCTCCCCCATGATCCGGGGCGCAGAAGCCTCCAGGAAGGACACGCTGCTGAACATCGAGGCGACGGGGGAGTTCGTCGTGAACATCGTCTCAGAGGAGATCGCCCGGCAGATGAACGCATGCTCGGCCGATGTCCCGCCGGAAGTCGACGAGTTCGCGCTCTCGGGGCTCACGCCAGTGCCGTCGGAAACCGTCGTGCCGCCGCGCGTCCTGGAATCGAAGGCGTGCATGGAGTGCCGCCTTCTGCAGGTCGTTCATGTCAGCCCGCTTCCTCTCGGCGGGAGTCTTGTCCTGGGGGAAGTGCTCCTTTTCCACATCGACGACCGGGTGGTCGACAACGACACACTCGATCCCGGCGCATTGCATCCGATCGGGCGTATGGGTGGATCGACATACGTGAGGACGACAGACAGATTCGAGATGCCCCGTCCCCCCCAGGGGGAGAGGAGATCGAAACGGCGTGAGTAGAACTTTTCAGTGAGGTGGCCCGTATGTCCGACCTTTCCCCCGCTCTCCTCGAGAACATTCACCGTGCCCGCTCGGCAGGGGGAGTCCCCTTCACCGAACCGCTCGTCCCGTACGCAAACATCGGAGACCTGCTGGCGCGTCAATCGGAGGCGTACGAAGACAAACCCTTCCTCATCTACTACAGCGACGAAGGGAGGCGGACCGAGCTCTCCTACAGGGAATTCTACGAAGAGGTCTGCAGGACGGCAAACTATCTCCAGTCGGCGGGGATCGTCAGAGGGGACCGGATTGCCACAGTGTCGTTCAACCATAGCGACACTGTCATCCAGTATTTCGCCGCATTTCTCCTCGGTGCGGCCCTGGTCCCCGTCAATGCGGGGGAAGACGACACGCGGACCAGATATGTACTCCGGAATTCCGGGGCGAAACTCGCCTTCGTGCACGACCGGTTCGTGGACAGGATTGCAGGGTTCAGGGAAGAGCTTCCGGATCTTCGCCAGATCGTGGAAGCCGGTGAACATGTGCACGCCGACCTCCCCCATTTCCGGACCGCGATACAGAAACATTCCCACCGTTTTCGCCCCCCTTCAGCGCCGGAGCTGGAAGACGTCGCGCTCATCGTCTATACTTCGGGGACAACGGGCCACCCGAAGGGGGTGGTCCTTGTGCAATACAATCTCCTCGTCGATGCGATGAGCATCGCCGAGTGGCACAGGTTTTCGGACGACCAGAGAATGATGTGTGTCCTCCCGATCCATCACGTCAACGGCATCGTCGTCACGCTCATGACGCCGCTGTACGCGGGAGGAGGGGTGGTCCTCAACCAGAAGTTCCACGCCGACCGGTTCTTCGAACGGATCAGCATCGAACGGGTGACCGTCGTCAGCGTCGTCCCCACGTTGCTTCAGTTCCTCCTGCACGCCAGGCTCGACATGGAAGCGTACAAACTGGCACAACTCCGCCACCTGATCTGCGGCGCGGGTCCCCTGACCGTGGAGCTCGCGCAAAAGTTCGAACAGGCGTTCAAGATCCCCATTATACACGGGTACGGACTTTCCGAAACGACATGTTATTCCTGTTTCCTTCCCATCGACCTCTCCCGGTCCGAACACCGGGAGTGGATGTCCGCTCACGGATTCCCCTCCATAGGGGTCCCGCTCCCGGTAAACGAGATGGCGATACACGATGACCGGGGGAACGAGCGCGGGGAGGGGGAAAAGGGAGAGATCGTCATACGCGGGCACAACGTGATGGCGGGCTATTTCCAGGACCCGCCTGCCAATGAAGCGGCGTTTACGCACGGGTGGTTCAGGAGCGGCGACGAAGGTTTCTACCTCTACGACGAACAGGGACGGAAGCAGTTCTTCATCACCGGGCGGATAAAGGAGCTCATCATTCGGGGAGGAGTGAATATCTCGCCGTTTGAAATCGACGAAGTGCTCATGAGCCTTCCGGGGGTGGAGGCGGGGATCGCCGTGGGATTCGAGAACGAATGGTACGGGGAAGAGGTGGGAGCATACGTGAAGCCGAAACAGGACGTCATACTTTCAGAAGAGCAGGTCATCAACGCGTGCAGGAGGCATCTCCCCTATTCGAAATCCCCCAAAGTGGTGATCTTCGGGGGAGATGTCCCGGTGACGTCGACCGGGAAGTACCAGCGGTCGAAATGCCGGGACCTCTTCGGGAAGTGGAAGACGACCCAGTTCAGGGAGAAGGAGTAGACCTTATCCGCCGGGGCGCGCCTGAATAGCCGGGCTCCCCGTCAGAACGTGCCGACAAGGATGCCCAGGTTGACCATGAATCCGTTCCCGTTGACGTCCGAGGGGACGCCGAGCAGGTCATAGTTTGAGTCAATTTTCCACGTGGGGCCGACCATCCCGACATAGCTTGCCCCGAGCCGGAACGCGAGCCAGCCGGTCACCGCGTATTCGAAACTCACGGAGGGGATGACGATGTAGAATGAACCCGAAAGGACGCGCGTCACGTTGTTGGGCGGAGATCCAAGGTTCGCCCCGGACGGCGTGAATCCTCCCCCCACTTCGCCCAGGTACCCCTGTTCCCCCGCCCACGTATTGCTCCCGCCATTGCTCTTCCGGATTGTGAGGTCCATCCCGCCGGTCCCCAGCATCGTCCCTACGGCGAAATCGAAATGTTCAAACAGCGGCACGACATATTCGACGGTCACCCCGCCGTAGCCGATCTTGAGCTGCACGTCGCGCCGGATGTTTGTCGCCACATCGAGCGAGGTGCTGCTTGTCGATCCGCTCATTCCCACCCCCCCCACACGCAGGTTGGGGACGATCATGATGTACGCGGCACCCGTACCCCCCAGCATGAACACGCCGTTATCTTTGAGGGGAGCGGCCCCCCCGGCAACGAGGAAATCGTTCATCGGTTTGACATTCGGGAAA
>DASVIU010000776.1:0-3461 GCA_036386275.1 Bacteroidota bacterium
GAAATCGGCGAAGGGCGCTTTGGCAACTGGCTCGAGGAGAATAAGGACTGGGCCCTCTCGCGCGATCGTTTCTGGGGGACACCGCTCCCCATCTGGGTGTGCGACAAATGCGGCGCGCTGAAATGCGTCGGGAGCGTGGCCGAGTACAGGCAGGGGCGCGGGGTGAAGGAGCCGCTCGACCTCCACAAACCGTTCGTGGACGACGTCACATTCGACTGCTCCTGCGGGGGCACGATGCGGAGGACGCCGGAGCTCATCGACGTCTGGTTCGATTCCGGGGCCATGCCGTTCGCGCAGTGGCACTACCCGTTCGAGAACAGGGCGTTCATTGATTCCGGTGAAAGGTACCCTGCTGATTTCATCTGCGAAGGGGTCGACCAGACGCGCGGCTGGTTTTACTCCCTGCATGCCATCGGCACGTTCCTCTTCGACAAGCCCGCGTACCTGGCGGTCATGGTGAATGAGCTCATCCTGGACAAGACCGGTCAGAAGATGTCCAAGTCGGTGGGGAACACCGTCGACCCCTTCGCGGTCATGGCGGACTACGGCGCCGACGCGACGCGCTGGTACCTGGTGAGCACCAGCCCCCCCTGGCGTCCGACGATGTTCGACGAAGAGGGGCTCGGCGACGTGCAGCGGAAGTTCTTTGGCACGCTCGTGAACACGTACGCTTTCTTTGCCATGTACGCGAACATTGACCGGTTCTCCTATGAAGAGCCCCGGATTCCGGTTCCGGAACGAGCGGAGATCGACAGGTGGATCGTCTCCGAACTTCATTCGATGACAAAGCGTTATTTGGCCTCAATGGAGGCATTTGACGTCACCAAAGCCGCCCGGAGCGTGAGCGACTTCACAATAGATCAACTTTCGAATTGGTATGTTCGCAGGAACCGCCGCCGTTTCTGGAAAAGCGAACTGGGGAAGGACAAGCTCGCGGCCTATCAGACGCTCTACGAGTGCATCAGCGGCGTGGTCAAGCTCATGGCTCCCTTTGCCCCGTTCCTTGCCGAAGAGCTGTACAGGGACCTCAACGTCGTCACGGGGCGCGAGACCACGGAGTCGGTCCATCTGGCACTGATGCCGGAGCCCGTCGAAGAGGAGATCGACGCCGCGCTCGAAGAAAGGATGGAGCGGGCGGAGCGGATCGTCATGCTCGTCCGGGCGATGCGTATGAAATCAAACCTCAAGGTCCGCCAGCCGCTCAGCCGAATCATCCTCCCGATTGCCGGGGAGGAGGAACGGGAGGACGTCAGGCGGATGGAGGATGTCATACTCGAAGAGATCAACGTGAAGGCAATCGAGTATGTCGGCGACGAATCGGGCATCGTCAGGAAGAAAGCAAAGGCCAACTTCAAATCCATCGGACCGAAATTCGGGAAATCGGTCCAGCATGTCGCGCAGCGCATCCGGGAGCTCGGTGTCGAGGAGATCGCCCGGCTGGAAAAGGAAGGGACCCTCTCCCTGGGCGTGAACGGCTCGACGGTCACGATCGTCCGCGAAGACGTCGAGATCCTCCGGGAGGACATCAAAGGGTGGTCCGTCGAATCGGACGGCACGCTCACCGTCGCGCTCGACACGGAAATAACGGCGGAGCTCGAAGCCGAGGGGACCGCGCGGGAATTTGTCAACCGCGTGCAGAATATGAGAAAGGACGGCGGGTTCGCTGTGACCGACCATATCACGATCGCCGTACGTGCCTCGGAGGGACTGGCGGCGACGCTCGGCGCCATGTGCGCCTACATCGCGGCGGAAACGCTCGCAGATGACTTGTCCACCCTCTTCCGCGAAGGGGAGTACACGGCGACATTTGATCTGAACGGCGAGGAGGTCACGGCGAGCATCACGCGCCGTGAACGGAATTAACGCATCTTCAAAAGGAGAACACACGGCAATGGCGACAAAGAGAGGATCGAGGGGGGTTGTGAAGGGCACCGTGCAGATCATGAAGGAGAAGGCCGCTGCCCGGTCCAAACAGATCAAGAAGGCCGGCGCCACCATGAAAAAAGCCGTCGCGGCGAAGCCGGAAAAAAGCGCGCCGAAAAAAGGCGCGACCGCCCGGCTCGTAGCCCAGGTCGCCGCCGCACCGAAGGTCTACCCTCCTGAAGCCCTGAAACATTTCAAGGAGATGATCCTCGCCAAGCGGAAGGAAACCATCGAAGAGCTCGATTCCCTGAAAGAGAGCATGATGGATGTTACGACGGGCGAATACGTCAGCGAAAGCTCGAACTACTCCCTGCACATGGAGCAGGGGACGGATGCGATGGAGAGAGAAAAGACGTTTCTTTTCGCTTCGCGCGGCAGCAAATTTGTTAACCAGCTCGACGACGCCTTGGCGAGGATCGATGCCAGGACCTACGGCGTCTGCAAGACGTGCGGTCTCCTGGTGCCCAAAGAGCGGCTTGAGGCGGTCCCCACGGCGCAGACCTGCGCCGAATACAAGAACACGGGACTCCCGTGCGACAAGGGGCGTATCGCCCTGGCGAAAAAGAAGGCGGGGAAGTAACGCGTGAGGGTGCTGATTCTTTCATTCATCATCGTCGCCGCGGACCAGGCCTCCAAGCTGTTCATCAAGGGGGCGTCGTTCCCCGCGCTCGGTATCTTACTGAGAGGCGTGCCGTACGGGTCCAGCCGTCCTCTCCTGGGGAACTTCCTCCGCCTCACGTACATCGAAAACCCCGGGATGGCATTCGGGATCGATATCGGGGGGAAGCTCTTCTTCTCCCTCTTTTCCATCGTCGCCAGCGCCGCCATCGTGGCATACCTGTATCACGCCCGGAGGGAATCGCTGGGATTCAGGCTCTCGCTCGCGATGATACTCGGGGGCGCTCTCGGCAACCTGATCGACCGTGTCTTTTACGGCGTCATATTCGGCGACGCGCCCCTGTTCTACGGCAAGGTCGTCGATTTCCTCGACATGAATTTCTTCGATATCAACATCTTTGGGTATCAGCTGACGCGATGGCCCGTGTTCAACATTGCGGATGCCGCTGTCACGACCGGCGTGTTGCTTCTCCTCTTCTTCCACAGGTCGGCGGGTGCCGGAGAAGCGGCCGGCGCGCGTCCGCCGTACGCCCCCGGGACGGCGGGCGAGGCCGCCGGCGGTGGCCAGGGGACGCACACGCAGAAGTAAATTCCCCCACTCACGGGTGCGCTCGAGTCACACTCCCTCCTCCTATGTCACACATCGTCGAGCTCGTCGTACCTCCGGGAAAAAAGAAAGAGCGGCTGGATGTCTATATCACCGGCCATGTGGAAAACGCGACCCGGAACAAGGTGCAGCAGGCGATCCGCGGTGGTACCGTCCTTGTAAACGGCCGACACGTTCGCCCGAGTTACACCGTGATGCCGGACGATGTCATACGGATCACGCTCCCCAGGCCGGCTCCAACGGAAGCGCTCCCAGAGAACATACCACTTGAAATCCTCTTCGAAGACGATGACCTCATTGTCGTGAACAAGCC
>DASVIU010000777.1:0-6232 GCA_036386275.1 Bacteroidota bacterium
GGACCCCGTCGTAGACCCGGAAATGCCGCCGGCGCATCAGATTCAGGTGTAGCACTGTCAGAAAGTTCTTGTCCCACCTGACGGTGATTCCGTATTCTGAGACTCCGCCGAACCCTGCAAGGACCCGTGTGCTCAGTGAAGTTCTCACTGTGGCGAAATCCTTTACCGGGATGAACGGACCCGTTCCGTCCCCGACGAGCTCGAGGGGGAGAGGCTCGATTTTCAGGCCGTCGACTGCAACGACACCGAATCCTTCATTCAAAAAGTAATGGGCAAGCGTGTAGCCGGCCGGACCGAGACCGACGACGAGAATGTTCATCCCGTTGTACGGGAGCGCGTGAGGGCGCGATACGTTGAGCGGGTTCCAGCGCGTGAGGAGCGAATAGATTTCGAACCCGTACGGGAGGTCCAGCACCTCCGTGAGTATGCGGGTTTCGATCTGCGGGATGTCGACGGGATCCTGCTTCTGGTAGATGCAGGCTTTCATGCAATCGTTGCATATCCGGTGTCCTGTTCCGGGTACCATCGGGTTGTCCAGCATGATGACGGCAAGAGCACCGACGGCGTCCCCCCCGTTCATCAGAAAGTGTGATTCGGAGATTTTCTGGTCGAGCGGACACCCTTTTAATTCAAATCCGAGCGGATTTTTCCGGTATCCTTCGTCGGTATGAAATCCCTTGGAGCAGGAGTCTTTGTCCCGCGCATGGCAGAAAATGCAATAGTCAATCTCGCTTTCCACCTCCCTCATGCCAAAGCGATTGTCGGTAAGGTCGAACCCGTCCCGGCGCCTGAGGTGTGACGCGATTCCGCTGTGCGATCCCGGAATCGGGCCTCCGGAAACATCCGAGGCCACAAGATGCTGAAAATCGAATGAGCCGGGGACCTGGAAGAGCGCCCACCCCCCTGTCCTGCGAGGGTCCCCGTAATAGAGAAGGGCGAGGAGTTTTTCAAATGACGCAAGAAGAGCGGCGAGGAAAGACTTCAGATTTTCATCTGTGTTCCCGGGCGTACTCCCGGGGTCGATCCCGAGCACGCGCGCGATCCCGGAAAGAAATTCCCGCGTTGCCGGGGGAAGGTCAGATTTAATGAACCGTTCGTGACCGAGGAGGAGATGAAGGGCGGAAGCGATTTCCAGCTCATCCCCGGTCCGGGGTATCCCTGGAAGGGCGTCCATGATCTTCCGCGTTTCCCGCTCCAGCAGTGTGAGATCATCCGCAATCAGTCCGGGTGTGCCGTACTTCTTCAGGACACGCCGGATGAAGAAATCCTTCTTCACGCTGAATATGACTGCATCGCGGGTCGCCCGGAGCTTCATGGCGGCGCACTCCTGTTCCACGCCGAAAACCCGGGCGACAAAACTGCCGACGTGCGGGGCAAGGTCCGTCAGAAGCGCCGACAACCCGACGCTTCCGGGGGACCGCCCCGCAATGTACTCCAGGTAGCGGCCGTGAAGGTCGGGATCGCTTGCGCGGATCTGATCTCGAAATAACTCAGTCAGTCCTGCAAGGCGATGGGGGTCAAAGAGATCCTGGAATGTGTACCCGGGGATGCGAAGCTGCATGAAATCTCCCTGCTTTGAATCAAGATAGAAGCGTCTTCTCCAAGATACAACCGGGTGTATCAATTCGCATAACTTCTCCAATTATGAGAATTCTGATGACCCAAAGTTCGGAATTGCCTCCGGGAACCAAAGAAGAACCCTTAAACCATGCAAAATTCGCCGATTCTGCAATTGGCACAAAATCTGTTAGTTTCAGACAAAGTATCAAGGGAGTATTGCTATGTATGCGAATACGACAGCGGCAATGATGCAGAAAACCGGACTGAGACTTTACACGATCGGTGAGGCCGCGGACCTGATCGGCGTTTCTGTCCCCACAATACGGATGTATGAACGTGAAGGATTGATCATCCCGCTCCGGAAAGCCTCGCGGCACAGGCTCTTCGCAGAAGGGGACCTTGAGAGAATTCGCTCCATCCGCAGGACGATCAATACGGAAAAGGTGAGCATTGCCGGCATACGCCGGCTGATGTCGCTGGTCCCGTGCTGGAAGATGAAGGGGTGTTCCGAGGAGGAGAAGGCGGCGTGTCCCCGGTCTGCAGCCGAGGGATCCCCGTGCTGGATGGTGAGCGGGAAATCATGGCAGTTCAAAAGCGATGAATGCAGGAACTGCGGTGTATATATAAGGACTGCAGATTACGCCGAGATGAAAGCGGTCCTGGTGGAGTATGGTGTGGATGTCACACCCGAGCCCGTGAGCAAAGAGTAGGCGGGCTGTTCAGGGCATGCCGGCCGGTGAACTGACGTCGAAGCGGATGGTTTTGTCCCACGTCCGCTTCTCTTTTTTTATATACTCGATCCAGAGCGCCTTGATCACGATATAGATCCAGAGCTGGCAGTAGGTGAAGTACATGAGTACCAGCACCGGTATGTGTCTGATACGGTCCTCCCCGTCGTACGAGATCGCGAGCATCGTTTCGCCCAGGAAGAGGAAGAACGCCATGATCCATACAAACGTGTATGGACCCGGGAGTGAGATTGTCACCAGATTCGCCGCGCTGACGATGAACAGCAAATCGGAGATCACGATCGCAACGAAGAAAACGTAGTACAGGGAGAGGGTGTACAGCACGTCGAACATCAGACGCTTGTTCCGGAACCGTCGGATCTGTTTAAGAAATTTTCCCAGCACGTAATTGTTTCCCCTCACCCACCGGGTCCGCTGACGCACCCAGACGCCCCAGGTCTGGGGCTCCTGCTCGTATGTGATCGCATACGGCACGAACTTGATCTTGTATCCCTCCTGGTAGACCCTGATACTCAGCTCCGAATCCTCCGTCAGGGCTTCCTCGTCCCACCCGTTGAGCTGCCGGATCAGCCATGTCCAGATGACGAAATTCGTTCCCGGCAGCGTCGCGATGTTGTGCATCTGCCACCGTCCGGCCTGGAGCATGGACTGGAAACTGAGCGTCTCGATGTTAATGAACCGGGTCAGGAGGTTGACATCCTTGTTCACGGTGCGGAACTTGCCGAGCGCGGCGCCCAGCTCCTTGTTCCCGATCAACTGCGCAACAAGGTAACGGAGCGCGTTCCTGTCCGGCGTGTTGTCCGCGTCGTAGATGGCGATCACCTCGCTTGCCACCCGCTTCATGGCAAGGTTGAGCGCGCGGGATTTTCCCCTCCCCCCCTCTCCCCGGGGAACGTCGAATAACGCGACGCGCCGGTCCCGCGCGGCGGCCCCCAGGAGGATGTCGCGTGTCCCGTCGGTGGACCCGTCGTTGATGACGAGAACGGTCAGCCTGTCCTGCGGGTACTCCAGACGCAGCATCGATTCAATTGTGGCCGCGATGACTTTTTCTTCGTTGTGGGCGGGAATGAGTATTGTGCACGAGGGGTAGTCAAACGTCATGCGGTCGATGGCGAGTTTCCGGTTCAGCGATTTTACGTAATTGATGTATCCGAAGACGGTCAGGACGAACTGGTAGGCAATCATGAACCAGATCAGGATGACTGCAACGACGAACAGGAGGCTGAGATCGATTTCCAGGAAGGTCATGCGTAGCGCCGCTTGACGATTTTCAGTGCAATGTACATCGCCAGAAGCAGCAGGACAGCACACGAGCCGAACACCGCGATGGCGTTGGAAGACCAGAAGGACGTGAGGCTGACCCCGTACGACACCACTTCCCCCACGACGAGGCGGACGGTGTGCCTCCCCGGGGGGAGCATGAGTGTGAAGCAGTCGTTCCCCCTGAGCGGGGTGAAGGGGTACGCCTCGCCATCCACGCTGAGTGCCGTGGCCTCCCGGTTGAGCGCCACCAGCGCCCGCGTGTCCGATTCATACGTGAACGACATCGTGCGGATTCCCTGCACGACCGAGAGGAGGTTCCCGTTGAGGGACAGGATCCGGGAATCCAGTTCGTGGGTGGAAAAGGCCGGGCTCTGGTCCCCCCCCGCTTCCACCGTGTGCGCGCCCGCGGGGATCAGGAACACGTTCTCCCTGGAGGGAGAATGGAGCATGCCGTCGATGCGGATCTCCCTGACCTCGGGAGGAAGTTTCAGCGTGAACGAGTACGGAGACGAAACCTCGTATCCATGCCCTGTGCGCCGGCACTGCACCTCGCTGGCAAGAGCGAAGGCAAAGAATTTCAGGTCCTGCGGATTGATGCTTGATTCGGAGTAGATCGTCATCCGGGGCGCGCCGAGCGACGCCGCGCGCACGAGGTGGAAGCTTTCGGTCCCGGTCTGGATGAGCGTCGGAAACGGTGTCACCTGGTCGGGCTTGCTTCTCGCAACAATATTCAGGTCGAGCAGCAGGCTTGCCCGGCCGCCGAGGAGCCGGGAGTATCTGTTCCCGATGTCGACATACCGGGAGGGGAGTGTCGCCCAGAGGCGCTCGGCATCTTCGACCTGGAGCAGGAACCCGTACTTTTTCTGAAGAGCGAGAATGGAGTTCATGTCGACCCCGATATACTCCCGCATTTCAGGGGCGCCGTAGCTGTCGATCGCCGTGACGATGACCTGGAAGCCCGGGTGCGCGGCGGCGATTTCTCCGAACATGGGGAGAAGCTTCTCGTACACCCCCTCGAGGGCCTTTACCCTGTACTCCGTGACAACCCGCCGTGCTTCCGGATTCGCCTTCCAGTAGTAGACGGATGTCGAATCAAGAACCTCGTCAAGGTCAAACCGGTATTTCTTCCTGAAGTCGGCGAGCGCGGATGGATGCATCGGCGTGAAGAGAAGAGGATCCTGGAACCCCCGTCCGGAGTCAAAGTAAAGCTCTGACAGGTTCACACCGTCCCAGTCGAACTCCCCGAGGAGCTTGCGGTACTCCGACGCCATCGCGCGGAGGCATGCCGTGTCGGTCAGCGCGACCGGGTAGCGCCAGGAGGCCCGGACGTCGGCCTCGTCCACGTTCTTCTCACGCCACTCCGGATGCTCGTTCCAGAATTTCTGGCTGACCTGCGGCGGCTCAAGCCAGGCATAGACCAGGATACCGTTCGCGTGGGCGAGCGTGATCAGCCGCTGATAGTCGTACGTGTACTTCGGGTACTGATGCCACCCGGAGACGTGCAGGACGCTGACGCCGAGGCGCACCCATTGCTTCACGAGCGCCTCGGTGCTCATCGTGCGGGCCCTGGAGCCGGGCTCAAAGTACATCTCGAGGCGGTCGCGCCGCACCACGGGACCGAGCCGGAAATATTTCCCGATATACTCGAGGAGATAGGGATAGAGGCTGTACCCCTCGCGCGAGCGGGGGTCGAACCGGGTCGCAAAATAAATGACTTTTCCCTTGCCGAATGACTTGCCGATGGCCAGGGGCGCGTCGGAATTCTCGTCGACGCAAAAGACCTCATCGATCCCCTCGGCGTCGAATTTCGTCGCCAGCTCCGCATACCGCCACACGATCCGCTCATCCGGGAACAACCGGTCCCGGACGTGCGTGACCTTCAGGTGCGTTACTCCGGAAGAAATGCCCAGTTCTCTGGAAAGATCCGTGGGCATATCGGTGACGACACATCCCCCCTCCCTGACGAACCGGGTGATGGCATCGTAGTCCTCATCATGGAGCGAATCCACGAAGGTGTAGGGAACGAAGAGGAGGTTGTACGGTCCCGGGCGGACCTTCTGACCGACGAAGAGCGTGTCCACGGCGATGTTCACGCTCTTCATGGCCCCGGCAAACGAGGCCTGGTCGTTGAATGCCGCACCCTCCGCAAACTGATTCCAGAGTATGGCCACACGGGCTTCCTGCCATGATTCCTCCTGCCCGGTCAGGCGTTCATACATCCTCCCCGCACCGCTGAACACGCGTTCGGCAAAGGACGGGCTCTTCTCTCTCATCTCCGCGGGCTCGGCCTTGTATATCTGTCCGGGCTCCAGCGTGATGTGGCGCGTGACCACTCCCTTGATCCGTTTTTCGGAGGTCGTTGTGGCAATGATCTCCCCGTTCCGGTCGAACGTGGTCTCCTGCAGGTACTGGTCGTCAAGCGTGAGAGTGTAATCCTGGGAGCCGCACAGGATGATCCGGTCTTTCGTCCTGACCCAGTGCGTGAGATCCTTCACATCCATGTAGGTGTAGCCGAGCGCCTGCACGCCATCCACGATCTCTTTCAACAGGTCGAGATCGACGAAGGCGTGAAAGAAGTTGGAGGCAAACCCGTCGCGCACTGCCAGGTTGATCTTTGCCCCGGCGATGATTTGCTGTACGGCCGCCTCCCCCACGGCAGG
>DASVIU010000778.1:0-2239 GCA_036386275.1 Bacteroidota bacterium
CCCCCCGTCATGGCGGTCCATGAGAAGGTGACGGTGGTGTCAACCGCCGTCGAGCCGGTTACGGGGAGGCTCAACTCCGGTGCGGCCACGAGGGTGATCGCGACTCCGGTGGCACCCGTCACGATTCCGTTCTTGAAATAGATGGCCTGGGCCCCTGATTTGGACGCAAGGAGGGAGAGGACAAGCGACGCCCCCGTGATGTTGGGCGTGTAGTAGCTGAGCGCCGCGTTCGGTGTGTTGTCAGTAAGGAGCGAGATCAATGTCGTCTGAGAGACCCTGACGCTCATGGACTTCTGGGCTAGAGTATACCCGGAGGGGACAGTGACCGTGCCCGTAAACTGAGACGTTCCGACAGACTGGAGCGTGTCAAACTGGTTGTTGAGTGTGCTTCCGTCGTTGACGGCAATCCCGGCTCTGCTCCCGTATCCCTTGAACCCGTTCGCGACGGGGAGTCCGTTGACATCCGCCGTGAACTGAAGGGCGTAGAGGTTCCCCGTTGTGACAGTCGGGCCGTACCAGGTGAGACCCAGGGAGGCGAATATGCCGCTGGCCGCCGTGTTGACGCCGGCGCTGACGTCGGGGGAACCGAACACGACTCTTGTCACGTCGCTGGCCCCCTGATTGGGGGTAAATGCTCCGCCGGAGATTTTTCCGTTAATCGTCCCGTGGCGGGCGGTGCCGGGTGAGGAACCTAAAAATGTGAGCGTGGGATCCTGGCGGGAGAGCCCTTTGTAGACGAGGGCCCGCCTGTTCGTTGCGTCTACAACTGTGATGTCGTACGGGGGTGTAACGCCTGCAATGGAGAAGTTGCCGTTCGCGTCGGTATTCGTAGAGGTTTTTCCTGTGACATAGACAGGGACACTCGCGACCGCCTGGCCGTTCACTCCAATGATTTTCCCCGCGACCGTGATGATGCCTCCGGAAGCCCCTCCGGCGGGCCCGGTGGAACTGCTCTTGCTGCAGCCTGCCTCCGTGAGTCCCCCGGCGGCAAGGGCTCCTATCGTCAAAACACCGATAAGCGCACGATTCAACATTTCATCCCTCCTGGAGTTGATGATCGGTAATGGAACGACTCGTGCCGGCTTTTCGTCCACCGGGGACATGTCCCCGTACAGCCTATATCAAAGAGCGGTGTGCACTGCCTGTGACGGAGAGCAACCCCGTCACGCGTTGGTCTTCTGACGGATCGCTTTGCTCGCCAGATCGCGCAGGTAATACAGTTTGGCCCGTCTGACCACCCCATCTTTTACTTTCTCGATCTTGGCGATCCGGGGGGAATGCAGCGGGAAGATGCGCTCGACCCCGACACCGTCGGAGACCTTGCGGACGGTGAACGTGGCATTCATACCGGAACCGTGCCGCCCCAGGACGACACCCTGGAACTGCTGTATGCGTTCCTTGTCCCCTTCGACAACACGCACGTGAACATTGACGGTGTCTCCGGGGGAGAACGGCGGAATGCCGCTCTTCATCTGCGTTGCCTCGACAAGCTTCAATTTCTCCATGGCTTTCTCCAGTGCACTGACGTTTATGTTTGTTCCATCAAATCTGTCCGACGCTCCTGCGTCCGGCTCCGGCGCTGTGCCATGCGCCATGCTGCGATCTCTTCGTGGTTGCCGGAAAGGAGCACATCGGGAACACGCATCCCCCGGAATTCCGGCGGCCGCGTGAAGGACGGCGCGTCGAGCAGTCCGTCCTGAAACGAATCCGTGAGCATCGATTCGCCGTCATGCAGCGCTCCCGGGATCAGGCGCACGATGGCGTCGATAAGCACGAGCGCCGGCAGCTCCCCCCCCGTGAGCACATAGTCTCCGATGGAGATCTCCCTCGTGACCAGGCTCTGCCGGATCCGCTCGTCGATCCCCTTGTAGTGCCCGCACAGGAGTATGAGGGCGTTTTTCATCGAGAGCGCGTTGGCGGATTGCTGCGTGAAGCGCTCGCCGTCGGCACTGAGATAGATGACGTCGTCGTAGCGGCGCTGCTTCGTGAGGGACTCGATGAGCGCAAAGACCGGCTCCGCCTTCAGTATCATCCCCGCGCCGCCGCCGTACGGAGCATCATCGATCGTCCGGTGCCTGTCCGACGCATAATCGCGGAGATCGTGCACGACGATCTCGACGATCCTTTTCTCCCGCGCCTTTCCGAGTATGCTCTCGTCGAGCGGACCCGCCATGAGGCCGGGAAACCCCGTCACAACATCGATCCTCATCGCCACTCCATCATATCACTCCATCATCCC
>DASVIU010000779.1:0-7887 GCA_036386275.1 Bacteroidota bacterium
AATAGAATGTGAATGTCAAGCAGAGTGGTTTTCGTCCCCACCATTACTGAGTGTTTCGTTCCTGCGCGATTCTGGCCAAGATCTGTGCGATCCTTCTCTTCAACGCAAGAGCCGTTTCGGGGGTCCATTCATAGAATCCCTTCCCGGTTTTCGTACCCAGCTCGCCCCGGTCAACCATCCCTTTCAGCAATGGAGGAGTCCCTGTCGAGGCATCGAGGTTCGGGAAGAGATTCCCGCATATGGCGGATATCAGATCCCATCCGGCGATCTCCCAGATCTCAAAGACACCTGCGGCGGCCAGCCTCCGGCCGAACCCGTTCTTGACGACAATATCCACATCCTCCGGAGTGGCGATACCATCCCGGACAATCGCCAGGGCCTCCCGGAAGAGCGCCGCCTGGAGGCGATTGCCAACGAAACCCGGGACTTCTTTCTGAACAATTACCGGGGTCTTCCCTATTTTCTTGAGTAGGCCGTACATGGTCTGAACCGTTTCTTCCGATGTCTCTTCGTGGCGTACGATTTCAACGAGAGGGAGCAAATACGGCGGATTGAAATAGTGTGCCACCAGGACTTTTTCGGGGCGATGGGTCACCGAGGCGAGCAAACCGGGGAGAAGTGTGGACGTATTGCTCGCCAGTATCGTTCGGGGCGGACAGGATTTATCGAGCAACCGGAATGTCTCCTGCTTGAGATTCAGGTCTTCGAACACGGCTTCGATGACGACATCGGCTTCCACCAGCGCATCCGTGAGCACCGTGCAGGCGGTAATGTGGCGGTGCGATGAAGCAGCCTCCTCTTTTGTGACCAATCCGAGACCTGTCAGCATGGCGAGATTGCCCCGGATGTTCTCCTCCGCATTCCGGAGTTTCTCACCGTCCAGGTCATGAAGGCGAACATCATATCCCGCCAGGGCAAATTCCTGGGCGATGCCATGCCCCATCAGACCGGCGCCGATGACAGCAACATTATTGATCTCTTCGACTTTCATGAGGATCGTCTTAATCGTGGATATTTCAGGAGGCACCGGTTGTGTCAGCGCGAGGGCTGCACGAATGGGAGAGAAAACGTATAAGCATCCTCAAAGCCCGAAAAGTCTTCCCTGACCATCTTCACTGCGAGTTCTAGGGTTGACCCGTTAATGCGGCATTGCAGGTAGTGAAACATCGTCGTCTCAATCCCCCGTCGGCTGGATTGCACTGGTTTCGACCAAGAGCATGACAGTTTTCTTCGGCGCTCTGGGCCTGTGCATGATCCCTTTCGTTATCGTGACACCCTGAGAGGGACCCAGCTCGATAGTGCGGTCCTGAAGATCGATCAGGAGTTTCCCTTCGAGAACAAAGAAGTATTCGTCGTCATTATCGTGTTTATGCCAGTGATATTCCCCCTCGACGATCCCGATCCTCACGACACTGTCATTGACCTTTGTCAGTGTCTCGTTGAACCATTTGTCCTTGCATTCCCTCACGATCGCAGGAATGTCGATAACCTCGAGATGCTTGAACCTGACGTCGAGACGCGTCACATAGGGATACTCTGGCGCCATTGTGCATGCTCCGGATTGAAGTGAAATGATGGCCTGGCTTTCCTTCCTGCAATATGAACGTAGATCCGGGGGGCGAAGTTTCCATGACAGTTCCGTGACATCTCTGAATGCCGCGATTCCCTTATTGCGACAGAGGATGACCATCAACCTGGAGGACCAATGTTGACCCTGCGACAAGTACTGACGAAGTTATTGATCTGCGCGGTTTTGCCACAATTTCTCTTTGACGGTTGTTCATTTGCCGGTCTTGTAATCGGAGGGTCGCACTCCTACGACGACCGGACAAACATCTCGGTCCTTGCATCAGGAGCTGTTGAGCAGGGGACGTATCTCACTGTCCACAAGAAGGATTTTACAAAAATCAGAGGGGAATTCCTCGGCCTGAGGACGACCGACGAGGCATCCTTCAGGGAAGCGTACATTGCTGCCGCGGCAGATATCAGGGAGACAGGGGTGCTCCCGGTCCCCGGCGACAGTCTTCTGTTTGTCTATTCCGTTACAGAGAGTAGAATCGCCGTGCGGGGAAGATTCCGCGGTCTGGGCCCGGCCGACCTGTTCCTGTTCCCAACGAAGTATCGAACTGACGATGAATCAAGGTTCAACCTGGATTCCCTGGGGGCTTTACACGTTGAAGGGAAAGGGGACGTGAATCTCGCGTCGCTTCGCAGTCTGGCTTCCGGGAAATGTCTGCTGTCAGTGCCGACACATCTCATACTGAAGATTGCGGCTGATACGACGGTTTCTTTACCCGTGGCAGATATCCGCTCTGTTGAAGTGGAGCGTGAACACTACGGATGGCTCATCGGTTTTGGGATCGGCGCCGTAGTCGATATCGCCGTCCTGACGGGGTTTCGGAGCACGTTTTCCGATATGTTCAATCCGTTTAAGAAGTGATCGCCCGGAGGAGCGCTCGGGGTTACAAGGGTCTTCAGTTGCGGAAGAAAATGCCCCAGATTATGACAAACGTGGGGAGCAGGACGGGGATGGAGTAGAGGCCGATATAGGATCCAAACGAGGGACACCGGACTCCTGATTGTTCAGCGATGCTCTTGACCATCAGATTGGGACCGTTGCCGATGTATGTCATTGCGCCAAAGAAGACCGCCCCGAGTGAAATCGCCTGGACGACGGTCTCATGAAATGTCATGAGGCACGATGTTGTTATCTGATCGATCGTCACGGCTCCCGACCGGACACTGTCACCATGGTACCTGAGCAATGTCTCGAGCGTCATGCGGGCCTGCGACGAGACGTCGCCGGCGAGCGTGGCAAGACCCGGGGCCTGGAGGTGCACGAGCCGCGTTACATCGCGGACCACATCGGGATCGACGAAGACTCCAACCGCCGCGCTGAGAAAATTCAGGTAGGTCGGTGCATTGTCGAGGACGGAGGAGAGCGCACCGGTCGCCCAGTAAAACTGCCCCGCAACCCGAAATCCAAGCCCCCCTGAGTTCTGTGTGATCCATTCAAGCGCCGGCACCATCGTGGTGAAAATGCCGAGGAACAGGATTGCCACTTCCTTGATCGGGACAAAGTCGAAGTCGTTCTTTTTGTGTATCTCCTTCTTTGTCGTCAAATATGATCCCAGCGCCGCACTCACCATCAATGCTTCGCGGACGAACGGCGGATCGGTCACGAACACGGCACACAGCACGATACCGAGGAAACAGAGGTTGTGCAGACCCACAACTTCCCCCTTTTCTCCCAGGTCCTCCGTCCGGTGCCGCTGCTCCGGCGTAAGCTTACCGTACACGCGGCGATCGATGACATAAAATACGGCGAGCACCATCGTCATAGCAAACAACCAGATATGCCATGTGCTCTGCAGGATCCAGAAGAACGGGACCCCTTTCAGGTAACCAAGAAACAGGGGCGGATCGCCTATCGGGGTCAATGCCCCCCCCATGTTGCTCACAACAAAGATGAAAAACACTACGTGGTACGCCTTGACGCGGTACCGGTTCACGCGAATAAAGGGGCGGATCAGGATCATCGAGGCACCCGTCGTGCCGATGAAGTTGGCAATGAGGGCCCCGAAGGCGAGGAATGCAACGTTCGTCAGGGGGCGTGATCTCCCCCACAGCCGGATGTGGATTCCCCCGGCGATCACAAAGAGCGAACCGATGAGGGCGATGAAGCTGATGAATTCGATTTCGGAATGGAGGATCGGGAGGGGCGCACCTCGGACCAGTATGAAGTACGCCGCGGTCACGGCTCCCAGGCCGATCGACACCACCGGGTAATACCTTTCCCACCAGTGCTTGTTGAGAAGCGGGAGGACCGCAATCCCAAGGAGGAGCAGGAAAAAAGGGAGCGCCGCCCAGAGGGGTATCAGCGTTCCGTCAAGCAAAGATCCCCCGGGCTGATCCATGTGCCCGATCACGCACGATACGCGGCGTGATGACGAAGCTGGTGGAACAATTCCGCTCCATAGCCGATCACGACACCGCCGGACACCAGCCATGGGATTGTCGATCCCTCAAAGAACATCGGGAAGACAAGCTGCATACCGGCAAGCGTTATGAGAAGAATTGCCACGCGTCCCATGGATCCCGGCATGATCGCCCAACCGCTTCCCAGCTTCCCTTCCTCCTGGCGTTTCTTGTGCTGCAGAAGCGCCTTTTTCTGGAGGGCCCCGAACGCAAATCCGATGATGCCGCCAAGTATGATTGCACCGATCGGAACGAGAATGTTTATGATTTGAGATTTCACGATTTCAGCTCCCTTTGGGATAATTTCGTGCTGCGCAGGAAGAGTGCCCCTGCGCAGCACGTTTTGAATTCGTCGCGTATATTTCCCCGGACGGCAGCATCAGTTCCTGGGGTGCAAGGTTTCGGACACCTTGTCCAGCACGAAGCCGCTGTATCCCACGAGGCCCATTTCGGGGACATCGAGACCTTCGATCTCCACCTCCTTGGACACCCGATTGCCGACGATCGCTTCTGCGATCTTAAAGACGATGACCGATATGATCGACAGCGTGACAAAGCACGTGACCACGCCGATCGTTTCGGCCACGAGCTGGCTCCATCCGGCACCGTAGAAGAGACCCGTGACAGTCCCGGTCACACCGTTCCAACCGTCACCGTAGGTCCCGTCTGCGAAGAGACCGATGGAGAGACAACCCCACGCACCGTTGACGCCGTGGACGGAGATCGCCCCGACCGGATCATCGATCTTGCGTCTGTCGAAGAAAAAGACCGATTCGACGACAAGAACGCCCGCAACAAGACCGATAATGGCGGCGCCGCCCGCGGTGACAAAGGCACACGGCGCAGTAATTGCCACGAGGCCTGCAAGCATCCCGTTGCACATCATGGAAGGATCGGGTTTTTTCGTACGCACCTTCCACATCCAGAGCGTGGCCGCCAGGGCGCCCGTGGCGCTCGCAAGCATCGTATTGACCGCCACGACCGCGATCCTCAGGTCCGTACCTGCGAGCGATGAACCCGGATTGAACCCGAACCACCCGAAGGCAAGGATGAATGTCCCGAGGACCGCCAGCGGGATGCTGTGAGCCGGCATGGGGTTGATGGTTCCGTCCGTATTATACTTCCCGTAGCGGGGTCCGATCAGCCATGCAAAGATAAGAGCAATGACTCCGCCCTGCATGTGGACGACGGAAGAACCGGCAAAGTCCACGTGCCCGTGTCCAAGGCCAAAGTTGACGCCGAGCTGTGAGAGCCAGCCGCCCCCCCATACCCAGTTGCCGAACACCGGGTACATCACCGATCCGATAAGGCAGCCGTAAATCATGAAGGCAGAGAACCTCCACCGTTCCGCGGCAGCGCCTGTGGGGATCGTTGCAGTCGTGTCCATGAACACCATCTGAAAGAGGAATAGGGTGAAGGCCGCAGTGTCATACGCAGCCCCCTGAAGGAGAAAACCGCTCCAGCCGATGAGGCCAAAGGGCTTCCCGAACAGCGTTATGGTAAGCTCATTGCTCAACCCCGCATAGCCGCCAAGGGTACCGAGAGCGCCCACACCGCCGAACATGAACGCGAACCCGCACACGTAGAATCCCAGCATGCCCAGCGGATAGATCATCAGATTCATCGCCATGGTGTGGGCCGCATTCTTCGCCCGACACAGACCGGTCTCGACAAGCGCGAAGCCCGCCTGCATGAACATGACAAGGAACCCCGTGATGAGCGTCCACATGAAATTGATCGAGACACGGTTGTGCCCGACAGTATCACTGATCTCCTGGAGCGTCGGCTGGCCCGCCTTGGCAGCCGGAATGTCGATCGTCGCACCGGTTTTCGTCCCCGCGGGATCGGGGTCCCCGGCGAACGCTGCCGACGGGGCCATTCCGATGAGGAACAGGACAAGGAGCGCAGGTATCAGCAGATAACGAATGCGCCTGAGAGATTGCATCATGGTGATAACTCCTTCCGCAAGTGAGGTTTCGATGTGATTTGTCATGCAATACTCAGAACACCACGATGGCGCCGACCGCAAGCGTCGACTGATTTCTTCTCGTCAACGGCCCGCCGGCACCGTCAAAGGCAACCTGATCGGACCAGTCGTACCGGTATTCCGTGCGGAGTATCAGATTTGAAAGACCCTTGAACTCGTATGTGAGCGTGATTTCCTTGAGATCCTGCGATGTCCCGGTCGTGTATCCTTCCGGGTCGCTGTACTGCTCGCAGCGGAGCGTGATCGAGGATGGATCACAGAGCGCGTATTTTGCGTAGCCGGCCAGCCCCTTCCAGAGGTTCACTCCGGAGGGAAGGTTTTCCTGACCGTAGACTCCGTCGACCGCCAGGAGAAGTTTCTCGCTCGCCTGATATGTAATGATGGCATTGGGAACGTTGCGGAATTTGCTGGACACACGATCCGGGAGCGCAGGACCGCCGATCCAGTTGAATATGATCGAAAGCGCGGGTGAGGGGGTATACGTTGCCTCAAACCCGAATGTCTTTCCGCTGTTCACCGCAGGGCCGTTGTAGTTGTTGTACATATGGACACAGAGGTTAAGCGTGCTGCTCAAGGGATAGCTCGCCCTGATCCCGTAATGATAATAGGGTATCGAAAAGGCAAACAGGAACGACCGGCTGTAGTTGTAGTCGTCCTTCGCTTTGATGACTTCGAGCCCCATGTGCGTGACGAATTTGCCGGCATCGATCGTGAGTCCGCCGCCGACCGGGGCGACATAGGTCACGTACGCCTGTCCGACGTTCGCAACCGACGCCAGCGCACCCGGCCTGATTTCGCCGCTTTGCACGATGTCGTTCGTCGGACCGAAGTCAAGGTCAACGCGAAATCCGATGGGCACAGCAGCCTTCGTAATCGAAACCTCGGCCTCCGACACCGTGAACTGGTTTTCAGTCACGTCGAAATTCCGCAGGTTGTTTGCATGACTTGCCGGACGTCCGAAGTTGAAACTGAAATAGGTGTCAACGAATCCGCCCACGACGACTGGCGGCGGTGGAGCTGTTGAGTCCTTTGTCTGACCGGATCCGGTCTGGAAGCCCGCAGTTGCGCACAACAGCGCAAAGCCGAACATGCAGGCGTCAAGCAGTCTTCTCAATAACATGAGATGCCTCCTTGATTGGTTGATGGATCGCTAAAGGGCGCTCTCGCCTGTTTCTTCCGTACGCACGCGAATAACCTCGTCAATCGTGGAGATGAAAATCTTACCATCTCCCACTTCCCCGGTTTTTGCCGCTTTCAGAATAGTGGCCACAGCGGCGTCCAGGACCTTGTCCGCCACTACGACTTCGACCTTGACCTTCGGCAGGAAGCCCACATTGTATTCGGAGCCCCGATAGATCTCCTTATGCCCTTTTTGCCTGCCGAATCCCTTCACCTCCGAAATCGTCATCCCGCGAACCCCCGCTTCGAGCAACGCTTCGCGGACATCCTCCGCCTTGTGTGGACGGATGATCGCTTCGATTTTCTTCATGGCACTCCTTTCACTGGTTGTTGGAAAACGTCCCGCCTTCGCTGTTTCTTATTAAGGCTCTGACGACAAAGCGCCTTAACTATTAAGGCGCCAATTAATCAATACCTTAGAATATAACGATCCGATTCTCAATGTCAAGTCTTTTCTCAAGAAATATCTGGCATTTGCCGGGAGGAGGCGGAGCGGCGGATTGGGCGGACAAACGCACCGGTGACAAAGAGAGGGAGGGAGAGGCAGGCACGCGGAGAGGAGGAGTCAGGACCGTCCGCTACGACGACATCATCAAGCGGCGACTAAGCGAGCTCCTCTTCCAGAAGAGAGTTGAGAAGCTTTATGATTTCTTCCCTGATACCGGGGTGAAGGTGCTCCTCGAGCGGCCGGCCGGACCGGTCGAGCGTATAGAACGCGTCGAGTATCCCGTCCACGCGCGTTG
>DASVIU010000780.1:0-1518 GCA_036386275.1 Bacteroidota bacterium
GGCGTCTCGGGTCGGCCCAGGGGACCTGGACTTATTCGACCAACGTATACGTCATCGAATTTGTGTCCGTGTGCACTAAGCCTTGAAGCTCGACCCGCAGCCGCAGCCTCCCGTGGCGTTTGGATTCTTCATCGTGAAGCCGGCCCCCGTGAGACCGTCCACGTAATCGATCTCGGTCCCATTCAGGTACAGGAATGACTTGGGATCCACCACGACTTTCACCCCATCCGTCTCGAACACCTGATCCCCCGCCTGCGGACTATCAAACGCCAACTGATATTGGAACCCGGAACAGCCGCCGCCTACGACCCGCACACGCAAGCCGGTATCTTCCGAAGCGGCCTGAGCGGTCTTGATGTCCTTGATTTTTCCAGCGGCCTGGGAAGTGACGGTAATCATCGAACCCTTCCTCCTTCACGGTGTTAGTTGGTGCTCATTGTGGTCCCGGCCCTGCCTGCCAAGTCGCCTATTTTCATGAGGTTGCTATTGGTTCAGTCGCCTGCTCCAATAGCCTACCATTTCAGTCGCGATTACTTCTGAACGGATTATACTTACCCATGACGAGAACGTCAATTTGATTCAGAATTCAGAAGTCCCCGAAAAATCCTGGAACTGGGGTGGATCGCACCAGAGGGCCTGCGACTGAAGGATCAATCGGGAGAGATCGCTCCGTCCACAGCTTCTGGCGAAATCGCGGGCATCGGATCAACCCCTCGAGCCAAGACTCAAATCACGCCGTGGCTGTTCTATACGCTACCTCATCATCCCGACTGCCTCAAGGTCCCCGACCTGCTCACCGAGGGCGCGCAGACGTCGATAGCATTCGGAGATCTCACCTTGCGGAAGCGTCGGAACCGTCCTGTCCAGGACGCTCAGACGAGCCCCCAGCTCCCGAGCTTCTCGAAGGATGTGCAGCACCTGGATGAGCTTTGCATCCAAGGGGACACGCCGGAAGAATCCCTCCATCCCATCTTCGTCCTCTCCATCCAGAAGACGAACGAACTCCTCCCGCTCCGCCGGCACGAGCTCCGAGGGGCACAGGCGTGCGTATACTTTCATCCGAAACTGTCGAAATCGGAGATCCGACATCTACACCTCCAGATCCTTTGGGTACCTCGTGAGGTTTGTGCACCCGGTTTCCGTTACGACGACCACATCCTCGATCCGCACTCCCCCGATCCCGGGATAATACAGCCCAGGCTCCACTGTTACCACATTCCCGGACCCAAGGGTAGTCGGAAGCTTCGAGATCCGTGGCAACTCGTGAACCTCGAGCCCCAGGCCGTGCCCGGTTCCGTGAAAGAACCCCTGCATCCGTCCGTTCACCTCGCCGCTCTGAAACCCGTGCCGCTCGAGAGTGGCCTGGACAGCGCGATGGATCGCCTCCCCATCCGATCCATCCCGCAGCAGCGCAAATGCCCGCTCCTGACCCGCAGCCACGGCCCAATACATCTTCCGCAGCATGTCCGAGGCGCGCCCCTTCACAACCGTCCGGGTGATGTCGGCGAAGTATCGGCT
>DASVIU010000781.1:0-4443 GCA_036386275.1 Bacteroidota bacterium
CCACTACCGGGACGCCGGAGGAAGTGTGTTCAGATGCAGGACCGGCGAAATCTCGATACCAAAGTCGCTCGAAAAGATCATCGAGGGAGTATTCGGGCTCGACGACCGGCCGCTCGCCCGTCCGATGTTTCAAGTGGCGACGCGTAACGGGATGTTTATCAACCACGCAGCATCTCCCCGGAGTTTCTCCCCCAATACGCTGGCCGGCATCTACGGCTTCCCAAAGGGCGCGACAGGAAAAGGAGAGTGTATCGGCATCATCGAACTCGGGGGAGGGTACCGGACAAAGGACCTCAAGGCGTATTTCAAGTCACTGAACATCCCGGTGCCGTCGGTGAAGGCCGTCTCGGTCGACGGCGGGATCAACAGTCCCTCGACGGCGGACAGCGCTGACGGAGAGGTGATGCTCGATATCGAAGTCGCGGGCGCGGTGTCCCCCGGCGCGGCGATCGTGGTCTACTTCGCGCCAAACTCGGACAAGGGGTTCCTGGATGCAATCACGACAGCGGTCCATGATACAAAGAACAAGCCCAGCGTGATCTCCATCAGCTGGGGTTCCGCGGAGAGCCGATGGACCGCCCAGTCGCTGAAGAGCTTTAACGCCGCCTTCAACGCGGCTGCGACGGTCGGCGTGACCGTCTGTGCCGCCGCGGGGGACCAGGGCTCCAGCGACAGCGAGACTGACGGGAAGGTGCATGCCGATTTCCCCTCTTCTAGTCCGTTCGTCCTGGCCTGCGGCGGGACGAAACTCACCGTAAACGGGACCACAATACAGTCAGAGGTCGTCTGGCATGAATCCAGCGACTCCGCCACCGGAGGAGGCGTAAGCGACGTGTTTCCACTCCCCGACTACCAGAAGAAGGCGGGAGTGCCTCCCTCGGCGAGCTCGGGGTTCAAGGGGAGAGGGGTGCCGGATGTAGCAGGGGACGCCGACCCGCAGACGGGCTACAATGTGCTTGTCGACGGACAACAGCTGGTGATCGGCGGAACGAGCGCCGTCGCTCCGCTCATGGCCGCGTTGATCGCGCGCGTGAACCAGGCAAAAGGGAAAACGGTCGGATTCATACATCCCACGCTGTACGCCAACCCGAAACTGTGCCGCGACGTCACACAGGGAGACAATATCACCACGTCGACGAATAAAGGATACAAGGCAGGCCCGGGATGGGATCCCTGCACCGGGTGGGGTGTTCTGTCGGGGCTTTGAGGACAATATCACCCGTGGAGGATCTGGAGGCGTGCCGTCTGCTGTTCTGTCACGCCTGAGATCGGCGCCTGTGGCGCCACAGACGGCCTGATTGTCAATCACGCCAAGAATCGTCGGGACTGTCAGTCACGCCTGAGAGCAGCGTGATTGTTCATCACGCCTCAGAGCGGCGTGAGTGTTAGTAGACACACGACTTCGCAGCGTCTGCAAAGGTCTTCAGATTCTCCACGGGCGTATCGAAAAAATGATCTGACGCGGAACAGATGTAGCCGCCGTCCCGGCCGACCTTCTCGAAGAGCTCGATCACCTTCTCCCTGATCTCATCCTTCGAGCCTCTCGTGAGCGTATTGAACTGATCGATCCCCCCGATGAGCGCCAGGCGGCCGCCCACCCTGGCCCTGAGCTCCCACGGCTCCTGGTTTCCCCCGACGCTTGGCGGGGCCAGTGTTTCCGAAGCGTCCGTATGATTTGCGACGATATGCTCCTCGATCCCCCGCGTACCGCCGCACGTGTGGTACGTGACGGCGAACCCGGCGTCATGCAGGGCGTCGTGCATGCGCCGGTCGTACGGGAGACAGAACTCCTTGTGAATGGACGGGGAAATAAGTGTCGAGGAGGACGCTCCGCCGCCGGTCTCAATCAGATCGAACCTGGCACCCTTCATCGATTCGATGAATTGCAGTTTCTTTTCGAGGAGGATACCGAGAAACTCGTGGACCCAGCCGGGCGTGTCAAACGTGGCTTCTATCAGTCTGGTGATATCCATGAGACAGGCGGCATGCTGCCAGCAACCCGCCTGATCCCCCCAGACGAATCCCCGAAGGATTCCCGCGTCAGCGACCTCATCGTATTTTTTCTGAACAGGCGCGAGGTTCAGCCGCGGGACCGGCATGTATTTCCTTATGAGCTCAAGGTCATCCTCTTTCTTGACCAGGTACTCTGTGATCCATGTGGTCTTCCTGTCCCCGGCCGTCTTGTACGTGAGAGTCCCCCCCGGGGTGGATATCGTATGATGCACAATCCGGCGTTCCGGTTCATTGCTGATGATACGGGGGACATCCTTCCACGTCGGGGTATTGAGCTTCGTGAAATCTGCATCCACGAGCCAGAATTGCGCCATGTCTTCAAAATACTGGATCTGTGCGTCCAGGCCGACAGATTTGCACGCTTCGAGGTCGCTCATGCCCCCCATGAATTCTTCCAGGTGAAAACCCTGCCATTGATGAATTGTCGCAGGGAGGCGGTCGGGCTTTCCTTTATGAAGCGCGATCAGGAGACGGTCTTTGGGAGTCATCGGAGTGATCCGTTGAAGTTTACTCAGAGGAGAGATGGCTACGTGATCGACCGGTTTTCGAGTTCCAGTATCTCTCCGATCGTCATCACGACGTAATACCCCTTCCCGGCCGGACCGCAATTGATGACCGGCAGCCCAGCGATTTTATCGATCCCGCGGGCTTCATGTATGTGACCGCAGATCGTGGCATCGGGCTTCCTTTTCCTGATAAAATCACGCACCGCGGTGCTCCCGACATGTTTCCCTGAATGGGCGAGATCGACTGCCGTGTCTTTCGGGGCAGCATGGGGGACAAATACCTTCCATCGGGCCGCGGCGACGCCCTTCCACCCTGCCTCCGCGCGCTCCATGATCTCCCTCTCCGAAATCTCGTTCAGCGTGCGCAACGGTGAGGCCGGCGCCGCCGAAACGCCGAAAAATCCGACATCCCCGATGACCACGCCACGGGAATCAATCGAGACGCCGAGCTGTTCGAGCTTCCGCTCCAGCGCAAGCGAGTCCATATTCCCGGCAACAGCGAGGACGGGCTTCCCGAAGGTCTCGATCCTCCGGATCGCTTTTTCGAGTTGGGAAGGAGTCCCCGCCGTGGTGATATCGCCCGCCAGGATCACCAGGTCGAAAGTCCTTTCAGAAGTCAGGATTCTTTCGACCATGTCGATCGATCCGTGCAGATCGCTAAACGCAAGAACGCGCATGAACACTCTCCTCTTCGATATCCCGCATCATGACGGACAGGAACTCTGCGACGTCCTGTTCAGCCGACATTCTGTTCGTTCCCGGACCTTGTTGGCGGCGCAAAGCGCCACAGGGGCCGATTGAGTCCTGTGTGCCCACAATTAGGCTGGCTTTCAGGCAACTCTTTCCCGGCCTCATCTGTTTACTGCTTAAGCGGTACACCCATGTGACGGCGAGTCCAACTATCGGGCCCCCGGATATCCCGCGGCTTACACAATCCGGTTCTCATTCTACACAATTGAAGGAGGAGATATGGGTACGTCCCCCCTGTTCCGGCTATGCCGGATACCTGTCTTCACGCTGATCTCCCTGGTGGTCCTTTCCGCGGGTTGCAGCAACAACGGCAAACATTATTCCCCTACCGGTCCATCCCCCGACGTCATGGGAGGGATCGCTGCAGCCGCGAACCAGAAGGCGTCATTCACAAAGCAAGACGGCGCAGAAAGCTCACAGGTGAATCTCGTTTCAGACGTCGCAACAATTACGGCCAAGAGAACCGACATAAACCTCCTGAACGCCTGGGGGATTGCAGTGACTCCCACCGGGATACTCTGGATCGCCGCGAATCATTCAAGTCTTGCCGTCGTCTATGACAAAGACGGGAACAGCCTGAGATCACCCGTCAGTATTCCGACGACCGGGAGCTCCACCGGAGGTGCACCATCCGGGGACGTTTTCAACCCCACGAGCGGCTTCCCCGTCCCCGGGAACGGGATGCCCGCAAAGTTCATATTCGCGGGGGAGGACGGAATCATTTCGGCATGGAACTCCGGTTCGAACGCCGTCGTCGTGGTAGACCGGTCGGGCGCCGACGCCGTGTATAAAGGAATTGCTCTCGGCTGGTCGGGAGGCAAGGCCAGGCTGTATGCCACCAATTTCAAAGGGGGAACGGTAGAAATTTTCGATGAGAATTTCAATCTCCTGAGCGACAAGAAGTTTAGAGACCCCGGCATCCCTTCCGACTTCGGTCCTTTCAATATACGCAATATCGACGGAAACCTCTTTGTTACGTTCGCGAAGCACAAGCCCCCGGAAAATGCAGACGATCAGTCGGGAGCGGGATTCGGGTATGTCGATGTATTCTCCCCCGAAGGAAAACTGATCAGGCGTTTCGCTTCACAAGGGGCGCTGAATTCACCCTGGGGCCTCGCCGAAGTTGAGAGGGGAAGGGGATCGGGCGCCGAATTGATACTCGTTGCCAACTTCG
>DASVIU010000782.1:0-5715 GCA_036386275.1 Bacteroidota bacterium
GCGGTTTCTCGGGATCTTTCACCGGAGTCCCGATCAGCGACGCCTCGTACGCGGAGCGTTCTCCCTTCGCATCGCGGGGTGACGCGTTCCACGTGCTCGGGACCACGAGCTGGTAATTGTCGATCTTCTTCTCCTTGATGACAATCCAGTGCGCCAGCGCTCCCCGCGGGGCCTCGCTCATGCCGACCCCCCTGGCTTCCTGAGGCCACGTATCAGGATCCCAGCGCGCGTTGTTGAACATGCGGGTGTCCCCGTTCTTGATGTTTGTCAGCAGCTGCGTGTAGAATTCCTTCGACCAGCCGGCGATGAGCTGCGTTTCAATGCCGCGGGCCGCGGTACGGCCGAGCGTCGAGAAGAGCGCGGCAACAGGTACGTCGAGCGCTTTGAGAGCCCCGTTGACCGCCTCCTTCACTTCCTCGCGACCGGAGGCGTAGGCCACAAGCAGCCGGGCGAGAGGCCCGACTTCCATCGCGTGTCCCTTCCAGCGGGGGGTCTTCAGCCAGCTGTACTTCTTCGTCACGTCGAGGTAATCGTACGGCGGCTTCGGTCCCGTATACTTCAGGTTGGTTTCGCCGGCCCACGGATGGAGGCCTGTGGCATCTCCCCCCGAGTACTCGTACCAGGAGCTCGAAATGAATTCCTGAACCTGATCGGCACTCTTTCCGTCCACGGGAAGGACTTCGGCAAGGTTCCTCTTGAGTATCACGCCGCGGGGGAACTTGAAATGCGAGGGATCGCCATACCCGTTCACCGGCAGATCGCCGTAGGACATATAGTTCTCGAGCCCTCCGCCGATTGCCCCCCAATCCTTGTAGAAACCCGCGACAGCGAGCAGGTCCGGGATGTATACCTGGTTCACGAAAGCGACGGCTTTGTCGAACAGCTCACCGACGTAGGCAAGACGTTCGGCGTTCAGCGCATTGGCGTCGTCGATGTTGACGGCGCAGGGCGCCCCGCCGACGAGATAGTTCGGGTGCGGGTTCTTGCCGCCGAATATCGTGTGGACCTTTACGATCTCCTTCTGCCACTCGAGGGCCTCAAGATAATGCGCCACTCCGAGCAGGTTCACCTCCGCCGGGAGTTTGTAGGCCTCGTGCCCCCAGTAGCCGTTCGCGAATATGCCCAGCTGCCCGCTCTGGACGAACACCGCGATCCGCTTCTGGACGTCGGCGAAGTACTTCGGCGAGCTCTTGGGCCAGCTGGAAATGCTCTGAGCGATCTCGGAGGTTTTCTTCGGGTCGGCTTTCAGTGCGCTCACCACGTCCACCCAATCGAGCGCGTGCAGGTGGTAAAAGTGGACCACGTGGTCCTGAAGGTACTGGGCGCAGAACATCAGGTTCCTCACCAGCTCCGCGTTCGGGGGAACCGTTATCCCCAGCGCGTCTTCCACCGTCCGTACGGACGCCAGGGCGTGCACCGTGGTGCAGACCCCGCAGGCCCTCTCTGCGAAAGCCCAGGCGTCCCGGGGGTCACGCCCCTTGAGTATCCGTTCGAACCCCCGGACCATCGTCCCGGAGCTGAACGCGTCAACGATCTTGCCGTCCTTGACTTCTATCTCAACGCGGAGGTGTCCCTCGATGCGCGTGATCGGGTCGATGACGATGCGGTTGGACATCAGGCGCCTCCTTTCTTCGAATCACCGGACGGTTCGCTGCTCTTGATTTCCTGCTGGATAAGCTTCCGCTTCCTGATATTGGTGGAGACCGCGTGGGCGGCGATTCCTGCGGCGGTCGCCACGCCGAGGACAACCCCCACCTTGTCTGCGGTCGTCTCGATCCCGAATCCGGGGAAGGAAGCCAGATGCTGGTAAAATGGGCCGTTGTCCCAGAAATTTGCCTCGCTGCACCCGATGCATCCGTGCCCCGACTGAATGGGGTAGCTCACACCGTTGTTCCAGCGCATGACGCCGCACGAGTTGTACGTCACGGGGCCGCGGCAGCCGACCTTGTAGAGACAGTATCCCCGTTTGGCGTTCTCATCGTCGAATGAATCGACGAACAGTCCGGCGTCATAATTCGGCCTCCGGTAGCATGTGTCGTGTACCCGCCGGGAGTAGAAGGCCTTCGGGCGCCCGAGACCGTCGAGCTGCGGGATCCGGTCGAACGCGAGCAGGTGGACGATCGTCCCGGCCATCACCTCGGCGATGGGAGGGCAGCCCGGGACATTGATGACCGGTTTGTCCGTGATGATCTTGTGTATCGGCGTTGCGCCGGTCGGGTTGGGGCGGGCGGCTTGTATGCATCCGTTGGATGCGCAGCTTCCCCATGCGATGATCGCCTTGGCCCCTCCTGCCGCCTCCTTTACAATATCCAGGGCGGTCCGCCCTCCGATGCAGCAGTAGATCCCCCCCTCCTCTGTCGGCACGGAGCCTTCCACGAGCATCAGGTACTCCCCTTTGTACTTCTTCATCGTGGCCTGAAGGGCCTCCTCGGCCTGTTTCCCCGCCGCGGCCTGGAGAGTTTCCGTGTAGTCCAGCGAGATCTTGTCAAGGACAATGTCCGAGACAATCGGGTGGGAAGAACGAATGAACGACTCGCTGCAGCAGGTGCATTCCTGGAAATGGAACCAAACGACGGGGAGGCGTGGCTTGGTGTCGAGCGACTTGACGACCTGGGCGACGCCGGTCGACTGTATCCCGGTTGCCGCCGCGATCCAACCGCAGAACTTGATGAAGTCACGGCGCGAATAACCCTGAAGCTGCGCGTGCTCCCAGATGGTGAGAGGTGTTTCGCCCATAGAAACCTCCGAGTGGTGAGGATAGTAACTTCGGCCGTGCGGTTAGCGATCAGCCCCGCCTTGAGGCGTGACTTCTAGGTTGGCTTTCGCTGGAACAATCAAATTCAGTGCCAGCGGAATATGTACTTCAGACTCGGGTGTAAACCCGACATCCGGCGTGAGAAGAGCGGAAATCCGCTAATGAGCGGCGGAAATTCGCCGGTGTCAATCCTCTCCGGTTCACGCACGCCTCAGTGCGGCGTGGCTGTTAGGATAGAAAATCCGCGTCCGGGACCTGATGATGGTTCTCCGTGTCCAGGGCGGGTTTTACCGAGCATAGGCGGAATTCTCCAGCGAGCAACAGTGTGTCGCCGAGATGGAATGTATCAGCGGGTTCGGAGAGGAAATCGAGGGACCCGCCGGTGATGGAGAGACGGATGACTACTCGCCCCCCCATCTCGAATGTTTCGACGACGCTCCCGCGGATCTGGCTGCTGTTAACCTTCGGAGTCATAGCACGATGTTTGTCGGTACGCCGGGAAGCGTTCACTTTCCGTGCCAGAGGAAATCCCTCCGGAAGCCGGCGAAAGCGGGAGTTGGATCAATCAGGAGGAGGCGTGACGGTGAAATTTCACCGTTTTGCAGGCGGGATTCCGCAGGAGGCGGGCTGAAAGTCCCGCTGTTTTTTAGCGGGACCTAGACCTGGTCGGGGAGATTATACTTCTTCAACTTGTCCCGGAGCGTGGAGAGGTTCATCCCCAGGAGCTTGGCGGCATGTGTCCGGTTCCCCATCGATTCCTTCAGCGCGCGCCGGATCAGATTCGTTTCCAGACAGGCGACCACGTCGTCGAACGACATCCGGTCTTCGGAGAAGCACCTGTTGCACGCCTTTATCATCAATTCGAGGGGGTTTTCTTCGCGTATCTCGATGGGGAGGTCGGCAAGAGTGATACTCCCTTTGACAAAGAGAGTGATTCTCTGAATCGTGTTCCGCAGCTCCCGGATATTCCCCGGCCAGGAATAACGTACAAGCGCTTTCATCGCATCCTCATCGACCGCAGGGATCCCGTCGGTCGAGAATCGGCGGAGAAAATGATTGACGAGGAGCGGAACGTCCCCGGCCCTCTGTCGGAGGGGAGGGATGACGACAGGCACCACGTTAATCCTGTAGTACAGGTCGGCGCGGAACAATCCCCGGCTCACAAGTTCCTTCAGATCAACTTTTGACGCGGTGATGAGCCGGACGTCGACCGGAACAGGGACTGTCCCGCCGACGCGCATCAATTCCCGTGATTCGAGTACGCGAAGGAGTTTCGACTGAAGAAGGAGGGGGAAATCATCGATGTCGTCGAGAAATATGCTCCCGGTATGCGCGAGCTCAAAGAGCCCCTTCTTTTCGCTGAGCGCGCTCGTGTATGCCCCCTTTGCGTGGCCGAACAGTTCGGTCTCCAGGAGGTCCGGGGGGAGTGCTGAGAGTCCGACTTTGACGAGGGGATTGGAGGAGCGGACGCTTGTGTGGTGTATGTACTCGGCGACAAGCTCCTTGCCGACGCCGGTTTCGCCGATCAGGAGAACGGACGAATCCGATGCGGAGATGGAGTCGATCCGTGAGATGATCGTGCGCATCGGATCGCTCTGGGTGATGAGCGATATGGAGTGGACGGACGGCATGACGGAAGGGGAGTCTCCGGTTCTTCCGCAACTTACGCAATCGGGTGTGCCAAGTCAACCTCGAAATTGACATTGACAACAGGCTGAACTCGTAGTATCTTTCCCATGGAACGATTCTTCGCCCGGCTCTGAGCGGGAGCTGGCGAGTCTTCCGAGCGTTTCCGCTTCTTGTTTCCACTCTGGCGACCCACCATACTCCCCGGCCTTGGTTGTCCACTCCTGACCGTTCCAGGAGCACCGTCATGGATGAGACGATCTATCAGGAATACATTAATCGGCTGAGGGACCGGCTTCTGAGAGATCCCGATGTGCTTGGACTTATCATCACAGGGTCCACGACGGACGCTGCACGCCGTGATGACTGGTCCGATCATGACTTCTGGATTGTCACGCAACCGGGTTCCCAGGTCAGATTCCTCGACGACCTGACCTGGCTGCCTGCAGCAGAAAACATTCTGCTGACTGCCCGCTACGGGCTGGCATACCGCACCGTGCTCTATAGAAATCGGCACAAAGTTGATTTTGCGGTCTTTGATCCGGAGCAAGCCGCCGGGGGTACCCTCGAGCAATTCCAGGTGCTCATCGACCGGCAGGATGTCCGTGCCCTCGCGATTGCCGTTCAGGAGAGGTCAGCGAAGGAGCGGACGAGGGAACTCCAGAGGCATGATGCCTTCGAGGGCTTTGGTATTCTGGTTTGGTCGGCGTACCAGAGGTCTGCCCGGGGGGAAGTGCTGAGCGGACGCCAGTTTTTTGAGCTGGCCCTGGACGCACTGTTGAACATGCTCGTGGTGTCTCTGGAACCGGATCAGTCTTCCGAAGATTGGCTGGATCCCCGACGGCGGCTTGAACAACGCCGTCCCGAATGGGCACAGGAGATCCAGAGGTGCTGCTCACTTCCTCTGCATGAGGGGTGCGTTGCCCTGTTTGATGTGGCCGAACGTCTGCTCCGGCCTGTCGTTGCCGAATCGGTCTGGAGCAGATTAGCGGTCCTCAGACAGTGGTTCGAGGAATCCGGCATGGCGCCCTGATGCGTTTCGTGGGCGCATGAATGATTTACGGTCGTGCGAGGGTGGTGTGATTATGACGAACAGTCAAGTAGCCGACCTGGCGGCGTGTATCACGCTTGAGGCATTTGATGCATTCAATGCTGACTTCCGGGTGATCACACGCCGGGCAAAGCAGCGGTATCAGGAAAGGGACTGGTCAGGCGGACGGCTGGATGCATTCACCCGCCTGGATCTGTACGAGCATGCCCTCGATCGGATTGCGGAGACACTTGATTGCACGTGCGGTCCACAGGTGCGGGAGCAGCCGGTCTGGGTGTCCGCA
>DASVIU010000783.1:0-2443 GCA_036386275.1 Bacteroidota bacterium
TCACCTACGTCAATGCAGGCCACAACTATCCGTACGTCCTGCACGAAGACGAATCGTTCGACCGGCTCGACAGGGGGGGGATGATACTCGGCGTCATGAAAACCACCGTCGCGTATGAGGAGGGGACCGTGCAGTGCAGGGGGGGAGACACGCTTGTCCTTTTCACCGACGGTGTGAGCGAAGCGATGAGCACGACTCAGGAGGAGTACGGGGAAGAACGCCTGGAGCGCGTGCTCAGGGACTCGATGTCCGGGACGGCGCAGGATATCCTCGATGCGATCCATCGTGACGTGCTTGTCCATACGCAGGGGGCCCCCCAGTCGGACGACATCACGATGATGGTACTGAAAATCCTCTGATCTGCCTCCGCCGTTGCATTCGTCCCCCCGAATGGTTAGTTTCTGTTATTGCACTCCATGGCCCGCACTTCCCACACACGCACCAGGTTCCCCGCCGGCTCCCTGGCGAAGCACTATGACGGATTCCTGAGGAGCCTGCGGCTCATGCGTCCCGAGACGCGAGGCACGTACGGCAGGGCGCTCAGGGAGTTCGTACGGTGGTACCCCGCCGGGGAACGGGGCGGGAGGATAACCACCGCCGACGTCGTGCGGTACAAACGGCACCTGACGTCCGGTAAGCGGCTGAGCGCGGTCTCGGTCTCCACCTACCTTACGGCTCTGCGCCGGTTCTGTGATTACCTCGTTCGCCGGAGAGTCATGCGGGAAAACCCTGCGCTCCTCGTGGGAGGGAACAGCCGGCCGCGGCTCCATTCGCGGGCCGCCCTGACTCCGGCTGAAGTGGAAGTGCTCCTTTCAGTCGTCGACCGGTCGGGCGAGCGCGGGCTGCGCGACTTCGCGTTCATCAGGCTGATGCTCGGGTGCGCGCTCTCCGAGATCGAGATCATCAGGGCCGACGGCGGGGACCGCCTTGAGAGCCCGGAGGGAGTCACGCTGCGTGTGCAGGGGAAAGGTCGCATCCGGAAGGACCAGGCCGTCCTGCTCGCGCCTGACGTGGCCGCAGCCCTCGATGCATACCTGGCGCTCCGGCCCGGGCTCGCGCCGGAGGATCCGCTTTTTGCCAGCGCCGGAAACCGGACCAGGGGGAAGAGGATGACCACGCGGGGTGTGCGGGACAGGGTGTCGCATTACCTTGTACGGGCCGGACTGAAGGGGGATGGTGGGAGGCGCATCACCCCCTATTCTCTGCGGCACACCGCGGCGCTCCGGATGGCGGGGGAGGGGGCAAGCGCCGCCGAGATCCGGGATCGTATGCGCCTGGGGAGCGTGGCAACAGCGATGCTGTACATCAATCAGTCAAAGGAACAACTCTCCGAAACGTGAGGATGCCGTACCCCTTTTCGACAATTGAGCCCCGGTGGCAGAAATACTGGGAAGACCGGGAAACATTCCGGTCGGAAGAGATCCCGACAAAGCCCAAGGCATACATACTTGACATGTACCCGTACCCTTCAGGTGCGGGGCTGCATGTCGGACACCCCGAAGGGTATACCGCGACGGACATACTCTCACGGTACAGGAGGATGCGGGGGTACAGCGTCCTTCACCCGATGGGGTGGGATGCGTTCGGCCTCCCCGCCGAACGGTACGCGATGCAGACAAACGTCCACCCCCGCATCACCACGGAGCAGAACATCGCGACGTTCCGGCGCCAGATCAAGATGCTGGGGCTCAGCTACGACTGGTCCCGCGAAGTCGATACGACGGACCCCGGCTACTACAGGTGGACGCAGTGGATATTTCTCCGCATGTATGATTCGTGGTTCGATCCACGCATCCGCCGGGCCGCCCCGATCGCAACGCTCATCGAACATTTCTCAACTGAAGGCTCCTCCGGACTTCCTGTTGAGGACGGGTTCAGCGCCGAAGAGTGGCGTGTGAAGCCCCCAAGAGAACGGCAGGAGATCCTTTCCCGTTTCCGGCTGGCCTATGTTGCCGAGATCCCGGTCAACTGGTGCGAAGCGCTGGGGACGGTGCTTGCAAACGAAGAGGTTTCTGAATGGACGGAAAAGGGATACACCGTCGAGCGCCGGCCGATGAGGCAGTGGATGATGAGAATCACGGCGTATGCGGACAGGCTGCTTGAAGATTCGGCGGATCTGGATTGGCCATCATCCACGCTGGAACAGCAGAGGAACTGGATCGGTCGGTCGGAAGGGGCGGAGATCGCTTTCCCGCTTCCCGGCAAACGGGAGGAGATCAGGGTCTTCACGACCCGGCCGGACACAATTTTCGGGGCCACGTACATGGTTCTCGCCCCCGAGCACCCGCTCGTGGAAGTGCTGACGGACCCGGGAATGCGGGACGCCGTGGAAACGTACAGGGCGAAGTCAAGGCTCAGGAGCGACCTGGAGCGCGGAGCCGATGTCGAGAAGACGGGAGTCTTCACGGGAGGATTCGCAACGAACCCCGCGACGGGGAAGAAC
>DASVIU010000784.1:0-4508 GCA_036386275.1 Bacteroidota bacterium
GCTGCCGTCTTCATATCAGAGTCCTGTGACACTCTTGATGAGCCTGCTGAACCGCGCCTCTTCGGGCGGAGCCGGACGGACCTGTTCGCTGACCATCCCGAACCGCCTTTCCCGCTTCTGGTAGTCGCGCACCGCCGCATAGAGCTCGTCGCGCCGGAAGCCCGGCCAGAATTTCGGTGTGATATAAATCTCGCTGTACGCCAGCTGCCAGAGGAGAAAATTGCTTATCCTGAACTCTCCGCTGGTCCGGATGAGCAGGTCAGGGTCGGGGATCCCGGCCGTGGAGAGGTACGAGCCCAGGAGCTCTTCCGTCACCTGCTCCCCGGTGATCCCGCGTTCGGCGGCTTCATGGACAATTTTCCTGACCGCGCGGGTGAGATCCCAGCGCCCGCTGTAGCTGAGCGCAAGAATCAGTGTGAGACCCGTGTTGTCCTTCGTCTTCTGTATGTCTTCCAGGAGTTCGTTCTGGACTTCCTGAGGGAGGGCGGCGATCTCGCCGATCGCCTGAATACGTACGTTGTTTGTGTTGAGCCTGTCGGTCTCGTCCTTCAGGGCCTTGAGGAGAAGCCGCATGAGAAGCGACACTTCCTCCTGTGGCCGTTTCCAGTTTTCCGTCGAGAAGGCGTAGAGCGTCAGGTACCGCACGCCGAGCTGGCCGCACGCCTCGACCGTGTCGCGCACCGACTCAACCCCTTCGGCGTGGCCGGCAATCCGGGGCATCCCGCGTTTCTTGGCCCAGCGGCCGTTGCCATCCATGATGATGGCGATATGGCAGGGGATTTCACCACCCGTCCGCAGCTTTTCCTGCACCTTCAGGTCTTCCCCCAACGCCTGCTGTGGACCTTTTCCCAAGGAATGGACTCTCGCGTGATGAATTCCCGCCTCCTGTAAAGAGGGGTTATGAGCCTGAATTGAAAATTTAACTGATTTACCCCAGAAAGTCAAGGAAATGGTCGATCACGGAACCGGGCACGTGTGCGGCTTTGTCCGTCGTCAGGGTTTGTTCAAAAACTACCATATATTGATGATTGATAAGGGACGTGCGCCTGATAGAAAGTGCTACGCTGTAAAAGCTCATCGGGGAGCGGGGCGATATGCCGACAATCGGAACAAAACTAGGTGTGGGGATAGGAACGATGGTGATGCTCTGCATCGCGATCGGGCTTGTTTCCTACGTACAGTCACGCGTCGTAAGCGCCAAGATCAGAGAGATCACGGAAGTCCGGGAACCCGTAAACACCGCTGTACACGGGATGGAAACCAGCCTCGAAGAAACCGCGCTGGCGACGCTCGGTTTCCTCTCTACGGGGGATGACAGATTCCTGGGATCCTTCCAGAGCGCCCGGAATGAGTTCGAGGAGTCCGATCGTAAGTACGGGGCTGCCGGCGGCGCCGACCCGGACGTGAAGCTCCGGCAGGGTTTCAAGGAGTTCTGCGCTCTGGCTACCGAACAGATCGAGATGCGGAATCTTCAGAGCCGGAACATGTCCGCATTGCTGAAAGAAGTGGACGAGATCGGGGACCTCCTCAAAGAAAGGATCGTCCCCTCCATCAAGGCGGACGACCCCCTCGCCTACCGGCGGGAGCAGGCCGCACTCGAGATGGAGGTCAACGCCAACGCGATGACGAAATCGCTCGGGAATTTCCTCATCACCGGGGAACCCGAATTCGAATCACGCCTCCACCGCGCCGGGAGCGAATTCCAGCGCTACTTCAATATCTACCGGAATGTCACGATATACTCTGAGGAAAAGGAATGGACGGCAACGCTCGCCCTCCTCTCGGGGCATTGCACGGAACTCGCTCAGGTCATCGCCGACGAGCATAAGCAACGGACTCAAAAGCTGAATACGTTTATCCTCGCGTACAGGGACCTCGGGTCGCTACTGAACGACCGGCTCGAACTGCGGACAGAACAGAACCTTGTACAGGGGAAAGAAGATGTCCTGAGGACGGAAACGGCGGCAAATCTGTGGATACTCATCGCGGTCCTCGCCTGCGTCGCAGTGGGACTGTTCGGGGGCGCACTCACGACAAAAAGCATCACCGCCCCGATACGCGAGCTGGCCTCGGTGATGCACCGGGTCGCCCAGGGCGGAGACCTCCGCAGAGTGGAGATCAGTTCAAGCGACGAGCTCAGGTCGCTCGGGGAAGCGTTCAACCTCATGACCGCGCAGCTGGAGCATGCCGAGCGGCAGCGGTCGGCAGGCCTGCGCGCATACGCAATATCGGTCCAGCGCGCCCAGGAGGAAGAGCGGGAACGCATATCGCGCGAGCTGCACGACGACATTTGCCAGCGGCTGAGCGGAATGAAATTCAGGGTCGAGGTGCTTGCGGGCAACGCGGAACAAGCCAACAAGCGGATGGTCCGGGGCCTGCGCGATATCAACCATGAACTTGACCGGGCGATCACCGAGGTACAAAGGATTTCCTCGAATCTCCGTCCGAGCGTGCTCGACGACTTCGGACTCGTGACCGCGCTCAGGATGCTGTGTAAGGATTTCGAGAAGCTCCACGCAGTCCGAACTTCGTTCCGCGAGGCACATGCCGCCCCCGGTCCCGTGGACACGAACATCGAGATCGCGCTCTACAGGATCGCCCAGGAGGCGCTCTCCAACACCGCCAAACACTCGCATGCCGGCACGGCGACGGTACACCTCGATCGCCAGGAGACGTCAATTCAGCTTACCGTCTCCGATGACGGGACGGGTTTCGAGGAAACGGATGCAGCCCGCGCCAGGGGCGAGGGTCACGGCATGGGACTCATGTCGATGCGGGAGCGATCGGAGCTGCTCGGCGGGACGTTCCGCATCGAGTCGGCATCCGGCAAGGGAACGACCGTCACCGTCAACTTACCATTGCCAGTGGAGGCCACACATGAAGAAGACCCGGATACTCATCGCGGATGATCACGACGTCGTCCGGAGCGGCCTGCGGATGCTCCTGAGGACCTCCCCCGAATTCTCGGTCACCGGGGAAGCCGCCGACGGGGAGGAAGCCGTGCACCTCGTCGCAAAACTGAAGCCGGACATCGTCTTCATGGATATCTCGATGCCGAAATTGGACGGGATCGAGGCGACAAAAATCATCAAACAGAACCATCCGGAGACAAACGTCATCATCCTGACGGTTCACGAGGACGAGGAATATGCGTTTCACGTCCTCCGTGCCGGGGCCAGCGGCTACCTGCTGAAGAACGCGAGCAGGAAGGAGATATTCGAGGCGGTCCGGTCCGCGATGGCCGGCGAGCGGTTCTTCAGCCCCGGCATTTCGAAGCTCATCGTGGACGGTTTTATGAAGAGGGCAAGCGAAGGGAACACGCACAATCATCCAGAAGAGAAACGGGACGCAGCAGCCGACCAGCAACTGACGAAGCGAGAGCTCGAAGTGCTACAGTACATCGCACAGGGGTACACGAACCGGCAGATCGCGGAGGCGCTTTTCCTCAGCTTCCGGACCGTCAACACCCACCGCGCCAACCTGATGCAGAAACTGAACATCCACGACACCGCCGGGCTCGTCCGTCACGCCATCAACCTGGGGCTCGTCAAATCCGACTCATGAGATGCCCGTGTACCCGGAGGGAGACCGCCCCGGACCCTACAGCATTTTCCCTAGGGTGGAAAACGCCCCGACAGGAGGATGCGAATACATCAGGTTCCCGATTGACCCTGTCCGGGGAGATGTGTACACTGCCCCCTGATCCCGGCATGGTCCGGATGAATCCGGACGGCGAAAGGGCCGGGTATCAATCCACAAGAGGAGAAGAGCTTATGAAGACGCAAATTGCGGCAATTGCGCTCTGCGCAGTGCTCGTGGTCGGTTGTGGCAGCAACAAGGAGAAGGAAGAGATCCAGAAGCAGCTTGCGGAGGCTCAAAATGCCCGCACATCGCTGCAGCAGGACATCACGGACCGGGACGCCTATTTCGAACAGGTCATGAAGTCGGTCAATGAAGTCTATACCGACCTGGAGAAAGCCCGGATCAAGGAAGGGCAGATCAAGAAAAGCGGTCCGGGACTCGAAGGCCCTCCCCAGTACACAAACGCACAGTCGCGCGATCGGCTGATCCAGAACATCAACGAGATCGGATCGTCGCTGCAGGAAAACCGGAAGAAGGTCGCCGCCATCCAGGCGCGCATGAAGCAGTTCAAGGGGCAGATCGCGGGACTGAACACCCTGGTCGAAAACCTGAAAGCCTCGATACTGGAACGTGAGCAATCCATCACGCAGTTACAGGCAAAGGTCGAGGGACTGCAGGCAACAATGGCGGAGAAGACAAAGCTGCTTGACCAGAAGGAGAGCACGATCGGCGACCAGCAGAGGACGCTGAACACGGCGTTCTACGTGATTGGGACCCGGGACGAGCTCCGGAAAAAAGGGATCATCACCGATGAGGGCGGGTTCCTCTGGGGACTCCTCGGCTCGACCACCATCATGAACGGCAGTTTTGATCAATCGAATTTCACACCGATCGACAAGACAAAGGATCAGATAATCCAGGTCAAC
>DASVIU010000785.1:0-3442 GCA_036386275.1 Bacteroidota bacterium
TCCTGAATCGGGGGATGGATCGGATATTTTTGATCAGGAGTTGTCAGCCGACTGACAGGTGGCGCTGATCAGGGCCGGGTGTCGGCAGGTGGAAGGTCGGCCGGAAGACCCGTTTTCTATCTGCGCGGAAGGATCTCGAACAGCTGTTCACTTCCGCTGAACCCTTCGTAGTCGAACCGGAGTATCCCGTTGTTGTCCGAGTGTTCCGTTCCGACAAAATGGCCGTCGCATGAGATCGCGTATGCCTGGTTCGGAGGGAGATCCATGATCTGATGTGATACCGCCGGGGCTCTTGAATCATTCCTTTCCGTCCAGCAATATCTTCCGGACCATTCACGGATAGTGATCTCTACGGCTGATGTGCCGGATGTAGAGAGGGCCATAGCCGGCCTGGCGGAATTTCCGGAATACCAGAGGACGAGCGGGCCGTCGGCTTTCAGGGCGAAATCTCCAGGTGAACTGACCTTGAATCCCGCAACGGCGATGGCATTCAGAATGCCGTTCAGCTCGATATGATACTCCGCTCCCTGAAAATAATAGCGCAGTTGCGTGCCGTACAGATCCCTCACGAGATGCGGATTGAGGTACAATCTGTTGTACCGTGGTTGAATTCCGTAAATATCGCGGTAGAGACCTGTAATCGCTGACGCGTTCCCTGCGAGGATATCATCGCCCGACCCCTGTTGTGAGGCACGGAGATAGCGCTGGAACGCCAGGCCATCCTTCCTGTAGCGGTCAATCACATTCTTGACGTAGCGTAGAGCGATCTCCGGAAAGTCCGTGGCATACGCGCGAATCCCGAGTTCGCCCCATGAAAGAAAGAGGTCTCCGTTTTCGTACCCCGGAAAGGGATAGTTGAGATCGTGTCCTGCTCCGGTTTCATAGGGAAACATGCAGCTCGGCCAGAAGAACAGTGCCTCCTTCTGCATCTGCTTTTCAATCGCCCCGAGCACCGACATCCGGCGTCCGGCGTCGTCGCACAGTCCGTACCCGATGGCCATGAAATTCACGGATGTCACGAGATTGTTCCCGTAGACAGTCCCGTCCTTCTCCCTCCAGTGAACATACCAATGATTAGTGTCCTGCCAGAATCCTCCCTGCTCCGTGGACCGGTTGAAGCTCTCCTTGAGACCTGCAGCGAATGCCCGGTAGGTGTGTGCCTTCGCTGAATCACCCATGACCTCCTCCAGTTCCGACCAGCGGATCAACGCATGGTAGAGTTCGGCATTCACGAAGGCGTTCTCCCACGACGCCCAGATCACATCAAGCCAATCGCTCCCCTTTTTTTCCCTGTGCGAGTCGGTGAGCATCTCCACCAGAAAATCCCCGTCCGAATCCCGGTGCAGCAGATACCCCAGCACCTTCTCGCACGATTGTTTGTGCGTCCGGAGCCACGCCAGGTCGCCGCATTGATCGAACGCATCCGCAACGTTGATGACGAAATCAGGATTCGAATCGAGCAGGATCCCCCATTGCGCCTCATAGAAGCCGAGGGTGTCTGCGGAACCCGGCGCGGCATCTTCATCGGTGTAGGCCCAGCGCGACTTGACTCTTCCATCGGGCTTGATGGCATGATCACGGTAATAGTCCAGGCATTCCTTGTACCCGGCCACGTAGTTCTCGTCGTCGATCGCTATCCCGAACTGTCCGATATACTGCTCGTGCAGGCAGACCGGACCGTAGGGTGTGTGCCAGCTGTTGCCGCCATAGAGGCGTGAATCAATGACACCGAGACGGGCGATCGTGTTTGACATCGCGGTGATTGCTTCGCCGTCGATCCCGCGGAACGTGCCGCGCCCGAGCGCATCCTGGAAATCAGGCGATGAAATCCGCAGAACCTGACGGTATGCACCTGCCGGGTACTTTGTCGGCTGCCAGACATCGGTTGAGCCGCGAACGAATCTTCTTCGATGTGTCCCTGCGTCATACCGGTACTGAAGCTCCGAGGGGGACCGGGAAAAGGCGCAGGTGAGGGATCTGCCGGCCCTGGACAATGTCACTGCGGAGGGTTCCTCACCTCCTCTGGTCCCCAGACGCAGGCATCTTTGATCGCCGGCCTTCCAGAGCGTCAGCAGATCGGTATGCACCCCGTATGCAATTGCAGAATCATTGAAGAGTCTGAACCATGCGACACCGCCATTGCCCAGCAACGCGGCGTCAAAATCGTCGATGGCGCCGAACCAGAATGCCGGAAAGGCATTGTCGTCGAGCGTCAGAGTTTGCGGCAGCACTCTGTCAATCGTCCAGAGAATATCGCCACGATCGAACGCGAAGGTCCATGATTCGTCGACGGCCGTCTCCCCGCACGAATACCTGATACCGGTGATTCGCACGGAATCCGAACCTGAGACAACGCGGGGATTGCCGAGGAGTTCGCGCGTGGTGTGCCAGACCGGCCCCGTCCGGAACCCGCTGTAGGCGCCACCGCGCCCCGGGCCAACCACCGGTTTTGAATCGATCCAGAGGCTGTCGATCCAGCATTTCTGATTGAGGTTGATTCGCAGGCCGGCGCCGGAAGTTTCGAGCAGAATAGTCTTTTGCGATCTGTTGACGGAGATGGATGGGCGTTGGCCGGCGATTGCCTCAGCGACCTCTCCGGGAGCGATGCACGCGACGCAGAGGAGCGCCAGAGCGAAAGCTGAGGGTCGCGTAAGACGCTTCATCCTTTCCTCCCGGTTTGTGGAAGTGCAGGGGAATGTAACAAAACGGGAAGGATATCTGCAACTGCAAAACACTTCGGATGCTTGATTCTCCCGCGACAATTCCATAGTTTCATCTGCCTTCCCACGCTTGATCACTCTTCGCATATGAAAAAACCTGTCATTCATCTCATCTGCAACGCTCATCTCGACCCAGTCTGGCAAAGGCGCGGTGAAAGAGTTTTCGGCATTCGTTTTCAACCAGAATGAGGCGATCCTGTATCGCTGGGTGCAAGAATACGACCCGCCATTGTTCAGAAACATACAGAAGCTTGTCGGCGAGGGACGCACATGCCCTCATAATGCGATTCCAGGAGGCGGTCGGAGAGGTGACAGAGGGGACCGTTCTCCTCCGGCATCCTTCCGTTTCGGTCCGGCTCGCGTTCAGACCATACCAGATCAAGACGATCCGGTTTGAACGGGATGGGAGCTGGAATGAGGTGCCGATGATTGAGGAGGAATCGGGGATACTGTAAACCCGGCCGCGATGATTACCCCCTGGCTCAATGTTTGCGAAGAGCCTGAGGAGACGAGACAGAGCGCACACGTCAATGCGAGACAAGCGTCAGACAGAGGGGTCATATCTGATTCACCGGCCTTCTCATGACCCATCGAATCCGGGCCACAAGCTCGCGCGATGAGATCTCTTTCGTCACAAAATCCGACGGATCGAGTTCCAGCGCCATGACGAGTTCGTCCACATCAAGGGTTGTCCCCGTCAGGAATATGACCGGGATCGACTT
>DASVIU010000786.1:0-4836 GCA_036386275.1 Bacteroidota bacterium
TACTGACCAGCGATCCTGCAACGACGCGGATCAACCGGTTCACCTCAGATTCGACGTTCCAGCTGGCGACAACACTCTCGGCGAGCGACAGGACGATTCAGGATATCTACACGGTGTCCGGCACCAGGCGGGGGGGGACGCTGCTGACATACAGCGCCGACATGACCCGTCCTGTGCAGATCTGGAACAGGCTGCCTAACTACGGCGTGACGCTCAGGCCGAACGTTTTTGCGGAGACGGTGAGCTTTCAGCTGCTGACGTTCTTTAACGAAAAAGCGCCCCCCGCATTGCGGCCAAGGCTCAAACTCAAGTATTCCGTTGTACGATAGTTCCAGGAGCGAACGTGAAGTCAACAATCAGACACAGGTTCGTCGGCGCTGTTCTCGTCATCCTTTGCGGGATCCAGGGGGCGACGGCGGGGAGCGGAGGCTCGACGTACTCTCTCCTCGGCCTCGGCGATATCCGGTACACGCCGGGGGCTCGGAGCGAAGGGATGGGGTACGCGGGACTGGCACTTCTCAGCTCCCAGTATATCGACGGCATGTCTCCTGCAACCTGGTCGCGCCTTGACCGGGTGCGGCTCGAGGGATCTGCGTTCTACGAGGGGTTCAACTCGACCGACGGCATCACGTCCCGCTACCTGGCACGAATGGATTTTCACGGGGCCCTCCTCGCCATCCCGGCGTCCCGTGCATCGGGGATCGTCTTCGTCGCCGGCTTCACGCCGTTCAGCGAAGTCAATTACGACACTTACACCTCCTCGGTCGTCCCGTCGCAGAACGTGGACCCGATCACCGGAGCGCACGACAGCCTGGGATACCAGATTCATCAGGTCGGGACAGGGGGGGTCACAAGAGGGCAACTGGGACTCTCCTGGGCACCGTCCCAGCAAATCTCATTCGGCGCAACGTTCAATTACCTGTTCGGGACTATCGACCACGTCGCAAGTCAGATCCCCCAGACCTCCGGGGCGACCGGCGCGACATTCACCGACAGGATGACCCTCTCGGGAGTCAACTTCACCGCGGGGATGGTGATCACAGGCCTCGACAGGATAAGCGAGGCACTCCGCCCCTTCTCGCTCGGCTTCATGATCACCACCCGGGCAAACCTCCACACCTCGATGGAGACAACGTATGATTTCGCACCGCCTCCCGATGCAATCCCGGTGCGCGACACATCAGCGCAGACGTTCGGACGGATCGCCGTCCCGTTTTCGTACGGGGTCGGCATCGGGTATCAGCCGGCAGAACGGTGGACCGTTGCAGCCGATTTCAGCGCTCAGCCGTGGGCGGGATCGGACTTCAACGGAAGTTCCCCCTTCGGGATCCGGAACAGCTATCGCCTCGGGATCGGTGCGGAACGGGCGGGATCGGCGGAACTGACTGCACGCTCATTCGACAGGTGGGCCTACCGTCTCGGGTTCACCTATTCCGCCACCTACTACGCGCTCAACGGACAGCAGATCAACGAATGGGGGATTACAGGGGGAGTCGCGCTCCCGCTCACCGGAGAGTCACGCGTCAATATCGCGGCAATTTACGGCGGGCGCGGAACAACGGCCGGGAGCCTCGTCAAGGACAAAATCTTCCGGCTCACGGTCTCGCTGCACATCAGCGACGTCCTCCCCTGGTTCGTCCAGACCGAAGAGGAGTGACCTAGAGCCATGAACCACATCCGGCAATCGGACCCTGAAATATTCGCCGCGATAACCGGCGAGATACGGCGTCAGAACACCAAGCTCGAGCTTATCGCTTCGGAGAATTTCGTCAGCATGGCCGTCCTGGAGGCGGTGGGGAGCCCCCTGACGAACAAATACGCGGAAGGTTACCCGGGGAAGAGGTACTACGGGGGATGCGAGTTCGTCGACATCGCGGAGGACCTCGCCCGCGACAGGGCGAAGCTGCTCTTCGGAGCCGAGTACGCAAACGTCCAGCCGCATTCCGGCTCCGGGGCGAACATGGCGGTCTATTTCACCTTCGTCAAGCCCGGCGATACGCTCATGGGGATGAACCTCTCCCACGGGGGGCACCTGACGCACGGCTCGCCGGTGAACTTCTCCGGGCAATTCTACAAATTCATTCCGTACGGCGTACGGCGCGAGACGGGGCTCATCGATTTCAACGAGGTCGAAGACCTCGCGATGAAGCACCGGCCGAAGATGATCACCGTGGGGGCAAGCGCCTATTCGCGCAACATCGATTACGCGGCATTCCGCCGGATCGCCGACCGGGCGGGCGCGTTCCTTTTCGCGGACATCGCCCATCCGGCGGGACTCATTGCGAAAAAACTCCTGAACGACCCGATCCCCCACTGCCATGTCGTGACCTCCACCACGCACAAGACCCTGCGCGGACCTCGCGGCGGGCTGATACTGATGGGGAAGGATTTCGATAACCCCTTCGGGCTCGTCGCGCCGAAATCGGGGCGGACGCGCAGGATGTCCGAACTGATCGACTCGATGGTGATCCCCGGAATCCAGGGAGGACCCCTCATGCATGTGATCGCGGGGAAGGCCGTGTCGTTCCTGGAGGCACTCCAGCCCGGATTCGAGACCTACGGCAGGCAGGTGATCCGCAATGCGCAATCCCTCGCCGCACGGCTGACCACGCTCGGCTACAACGTCGTCTCAGGCGGGACCGATAACCACCTGATGCTCCTCGACCTGAGGAACAGGAATCTGACGGGCAAGGACGCCCAGGAGGCGCTGGACGAAGCGGGGATCACGGTGAACAAGAACGGAGTCCCCTTCGACGACAAGAGTCCGCTCATCACCAGCGGCATCCGGATCGGATCGGCGGCCCTCACCACACGGGGCATGAAAGAGCGGGAAATGGAGACCGTGGCGGACCTGGTACATGAAGTGCTCGCGGAGATTGGAAAGAAGGAAGTCGCCGCCGCCGTCCGCTCAAAAGTCGTACAGCTCTGCGAGCCGTTCCCCCTGTATCCCGAACTGCAGGCCTGAACCCACGCCGCCCCCGGGATTGACCACTTATGGCAAACGACTTCACGGATCTGGGAAAGACTGAGGACGAAGATCGGACATCGGGGATGTCGTTCTTCGATCACCTCGAGGAGCTGCGCTGGCGCATCGTCCGTTCGCTGTTGAGCGTCGTCGTCGGGACGATCATCTGCTGGTTCTTCATCGACTGGCTGATCGACGGGGTGCTCCTCCGTCCGATCACACTTCTGAATGCGCACGCGACGGGGACGCAACAGCAGATCCACCTCCAGAACCTGAAACCGTTCGGCCAGCTTTTCCTCTACATGCAGGTGGCGATCGTCTCGGGCGTCATCCTCAGCCTTCCGTACATCCTGTACGAACTCTGGGCGTTCATCGCACCGGGACTGATGCCGAAGGAGCGCAAGTACATCAAGTGGATCGTGTTCTTCACCACTTTCTGTTTTTTTGCCGGCATCGCATTTTCGTATTTCGTGATGCTCCCAGCCGCCCTCCAGTTTTTCGCGGGTTTCGGGACCCCGACGATCGCGAACAACATCGCGATCAGCGAGTACATGAACTTCGTGGTGAGCATCCTTCTCGCTTCCGGTGTCGTTTTCGAGCTCCCGATGGTGTCATGGTTCCTCTCCAAGATCGGCATCCTGACCCCCGCGTTCATGCGACACTACCGGAGACATTCGATCGTCGCCATCTTCATCATCGCCGCCTTCCTCACGCCGGGAACCGATCCCGTCAGCCAGGTACTGCTTGCATTACCCCTGATGGGACTCTATGAGATAAGCATCTGGGTCTCGGCATGGGCCTGGCGCGGCAAACAAAAAGCCGGAACGGTCTGATCCGGCGCCCAGCATAAGGAACCCCGTGACTCTCCAGGATATCGCACATCCCATCCAGACGCACCTCGACGCCTTCGGGCACGTCTTCCGTGATTCGTTGCGGTCGAAGATCGGCCTCGTCGAACTCATTACCAAGTACATCGTGCGGCAGAAGGGGAAGAAGGTCCGCCCCATCCTGGTGCTCCTGAGCGCCGAGCTTTGCGGGGGCGTGAATGAAAAGACGTACCGCGGCGCAACGCTCGTGGAGATACTCCACACCGCCACTCTCGTTCACGATGACGTCGTCGACGATGCGGACACCCGCCGGGGGTTCCCCTCCATCAACGCCGTGTGGAAGAACAAGATCGCCGTACTGATGGGAGACTATCTTCTCTCCCGCGGGCTTCTCCTCTCGCTCGAGAAGGATGATTTCCATTTTCTCAAGATCACCTCCACCGCCGTACGCCGCATGAGCGAAGGGGAGCTTCACCAGATCCAGAAAAGCCGTAAGCTGGACATGGACGAGGAGACCTACATGACGATCATCGGCGACAAGACGGCGTCGCTCCTCGCCACCTGCTGCGAAATCGGCGCGGCGAGCAGCACGATAGACCAGGAGCGGCACCGTTGCCTGAGGGAATTCGGGGAAAACGTGGGACTGGCGTTCCAGATCCGCGACGACGTCCTCGATTACATCGGCAGGCGGAGCATCACCGGAAAGCCGACCGGACTGGACCTAAACGAGAAGAAGCTGACGCTACCCCTCATCCATGCGCTCCGGGAGGCTCCCCGGAGTGAGGGAAAAGAGATCCTGGGTATGATACGGCACGGCGGGAAACACATGAAGGCCCAGAAGATAATCGATTTCGTGAAGGAGCACGGGGGACTGGAATACGCGGGAGAACGGGCGCATCATTACGCCTCGCTCGCGAAGGCGCAGCTGGAGTCATTCCCCGCTTCTCCGAGCAAGTCGTCGCTTACGGCCTTTGCCGAGTTTGTGGTGACGAGGAACAAGTAGCCTGGCAGATTAGATTGCCACGGCGCACCTGCGGTGCGCCT
>DASVIU010000787.1:0-7752 GCA_036386275.1 Bacteroidota bacterium
TCCCCCGTAGGACGTGGGCCACGTCTTCTCGACGTAGTCTGTGGCGTACGCGCCCATCGTCCAGTTGTGACCGTCCGCGCTCACCTCGGCGTCGGCGTAGAAATTATCGAGAAGCACGAATTGCCGCACCAGGGCGTGATGGTTCGGCGTCACCCTCTCCCCGAAGAGACAGAGGGAGGGGTCGCTGTTTCCCTTCCCCATGTCGCCGAAGACCTGGTCATATGTCCGGTTCTCTTTAATAATGTAAAACACGTGCTCGATCCGGTGCCTTTCGCCGCTCCGCCCGAGGACCGGGTTCCCGGCGGGCGCCGTGCGGGGCTTCCCGACACGGGAATTCTCGTACACGGCCGCCGTGTACGCCTGCATCGCCGCGGCGTCAGGCGGATCGATCCGCGAAAGCGATCCCGTGAACAGCGATCCGATGTATTCGCTGGAATGACGCGGCTGTCCGGGGTTGGGCCCGCCGGGGTTCGGGCGCGAGGAGCCTCCTTTCCCGTTTGCCACGATGAGACGGCCGCTCGAGGGGAGGACTTTCACACACGTGGGGTACCACCCGACCGGGATGAAACCGAGTGAGCGCGCACTTCCTTCGCGCCTGACATCGAATACCGCGAGATAATTGTTGTCCGCGTTTGCAATATAGAGTGTTCCCCCGTCCGCTGTAAGTGCGACACCATTGGGGGTGCTCCCGTTGGGAATGCCGGGGAAGAGTGCCGCGTTGATCGTCTCCTGGACTTTCACTTCCGCGACCTCGATGACCGAAACCGAATTGTTGTTGGCGTTCGCGACGAACAACCTCCTGCCGTCGGGCGATTCCGCCATGTCGCAGGGGTGGTCCCCCACCCGGACGGTGCGGAGGATCTCGCCGGTCGTCCTGTCGACGAATGCGACCGACGATCCTCCCCAGAGGGAGACGAATACATAGGGATGCATCCGGGAGACAAGGCAGGTGTACGGCGTGGCCGGGAGCCGGAGCGTCCGGAGGAGTTTTCCCTCGGCGAGCCGGATAATGTTCAGAGAACGGTTTTCCTTGCCGGCGGCGTACACAAGCCCCGATGCATCGTCGTAGTCGAGTCCGGCGATCCAGACAAGTGCCCCGGGACGGGGGCTGGCGACAACAAGCGAATCCGAAAGGCGAAGTCTCCCGAGCGCGAAGTCGTAGACGTTTACCCTGTTGTCGTTTCCCCCCGACACGAGGAGTCTGCGTCCGCCGTCAATGAGCCGGAGTCCCACCCACGCCTTCGCGACAGGGAGCTTCTGCACCACAGACCACGACGCGACGTCCACGACAGTCAGGTTCTGGACTGCTGTCCCGTTATCCGTTGTGATCACGTAGCGTTCATCCGGCGTGACAACCATGTTGAGCGGAAGCTCGCCAACCTCCACCTGCACACCCGCGGGAGAGAGGTACCAGCCGTTGGGGAGGAGGACCCTGCCGTCTGCAAGTTTCCCGGGGAGCAGGGGAGTGAGAGCGCCGGCGCAGCCGCCGATGATGCCGGTCAGGAGGAGGAAGAGCGACACGCATGCAATCCGTTTCATAGGGACTCCGCAGCAGGATGAAATCACGATGGACAGGGGAGTGCAATATACTCACCAGTTGCGAACAACACAATTTTTCTTTATAGTAGCCCCGGACACTCATCCGCCGACCAACAGAAGAGGTCATACAATGGAACAGACTCAGCACGCATATGCCGGATTCTGGATGCGGTTTGTGGCAGCCATCATTGACGGAGTTCTGATCGGGATCGTCAACCTCATCATACTGGTTCCGTTCCTCGGGCTCGTGGGGCTTACAGCGGCGGCGCGGGCATCGAACGTCGACATGGAATCGGAAGGAGCCGGACTCATGATCGCATTGCTGAGCACGTACCTCATCAGCATGCTTGCCGTTGGTGTCGCCGGATGGCTCTACTTTGCGCTGATGGAATCCTCCGCCAGGGGGGCGACACTGGGGAAGATAGCGCTCGGATTGCGTGTCGTCGACATGAATGGGAACCGGATCGGCTTCGGAAGGGCCACCGGCCGCTATTTCGGAAAGATAGTCTCCAGCGCGATTTTCTTCATCGGCTACATCATGGCAGGATTCACACAGCAAAAGCAGGCGCTCCATGATATCATGGCCGGCTGCCTTGTTGTGAAGAACTAGTGCCGCCTTCGGCGCCATCGTTGATCCCGCCTCTCCTGTTCTCAGTCCAGGATCTGCATGTCGTACATGCTGTCGTCAACCTGAAGCTCGTCCACCACGTCCATCCCTCCGACGACTTTCCCGGCAACGGTGTAACGTCCGTCGAGGTGAGGCTGGGGTGAGTGCGTGATAAAGAACTGCGACCCTTCGGTGTCTTTCCCTGCGCTTGCGATCCCCACGGTCCCGGTCCCGAACTCCTCCATGGAGAATTCAGACCTGAGAGAATAGCCGGGGCCCCCCCAGCCGTCCCCGCGCGGGTCAGCTCCCTGGACGACAAAGTTCGGAACGACCCTGTGGAACGTGAGCCCCCGGTAGAATCCCCTCTGCTTCGCAAGCTTCACGATGCTCATCGTCGTGAACGGAGCCCCCTCCGTGTCAAGCTCGATCATGATATTCCCCCGTGAGGTCTCGAGCTTCACCCTGACGGCACGTGGCAGTAACCTGAGGAAGGCAAAATCCGGGTCCACAGTAACCGGCTCCGGGTTCCTCACAATCCTTCCGCTGTAGTCGTTCCCCGTGATCGTCCTGAGCGCCCCGATCACGTCCTGAATTGTCTCCGTGTCTCCCGGCGGACGGAGATCTCCGAGCGCCTTCAACAGGGGCTCCACAGAGGCACTCCTGCGGAAGAGAGAATCCTCCAGTATGCCCGCTGCTGTCGAGACGATCGCCATGTCGTGCCTTCCGAGTGATTTGATTGCAGCCGCGGCCGCGGAGTCCGCGAGCGACGGGTTCCCGGGAGTCCGCAACGCAAGGGCGCGGAGTCCCTCCAGCGCCGCGCAGACGATCAGGGGATCTCCACAGACGGCGGCGCCCGCGAGGAGCGCACGCGGGATCCTTCCTTCAAGCTTTGCCAGCGCACCGGCGGCTTCGGCCTGAACTTGCCACGGAAGACTCCCCGAAGTATTCAGCGCGATGGTCGCGAGCTGACGCATCGTTTCAAGTCCTTCCGAAGTCGTGTCCCGTGCATCGACTCCGATGGAGGGAAACACCGAGAGGGCTGTGATGCCGATGTGAGGATTCCTGTCGAAGAATGCCCGGCGAAAAGTCGCGATAACCCCGGCGTTCCCCTTCCATGAGAATTGCCCCAGCGCCTTCAGAGCATTCACACGCACCCTCCAGTCCGCATCCAGGCCGGCCATCCGCTGCAGAAGCTCAGCCGGACCTCCGGCATCGTGCAGTTTTCCGATCAGCGTCGCCAGATTCATGCGGACGAGCGGATCGCTGTGGCGTTCAAGGAGACGGAGCAACCCGATGCTCGCGCGTGTCTCTGCGTTGTCGCCGGTCCTCTGAAGGGCGTAGAGCGCCTGCCAGGGGACGGGGACGCCCGGCTGAACGTACCGGAGCAGAAATTTCACTGCGTCGGGACTCGATATGCCCCGTATCGCAAATCGCGCCACGGAGATCATAAGATTCTCAGGGTACCGGACCGAGGGGGCATTGGCAACAGAGAGGATGAGATCGTTCAATCCGGATGCCGTGCCGAATTTCCCGATCTCCTCCATCAGTCTGCCGGCAGCTGGCGTGCCGGGCAATCGCTTCCAGATCATGTCATGCTCGAGCGACTGCCGCGAGCGCTCGCTGAGGCGGGTCCCCGTCTGGCCGAGAGCGAAGGCGGCGGCAAAATCGGTGGCGGAATCGGGATCAGTCAGCGCGCTTGTAAGGAGGCCGATCGCCGATGTGTCCTGGAGGCTGCCGCACGCAAGCGTCGCTCGCCTCCGGACCACGGGGTCGTCGTCCGAGAGGAGAGCGGCAAGCCTGCCGTCAAACGGAGTGCGGAGGTCCTGCAGGCGGAGGATCATTTCGAGTTTCTCACGGCGGATCCGCCCGCGCTCTCCGTCCGGGGTCTGGGGGCGGACCGGTTGCGAGACGAAGACGATCGCTGCAGCGAGGAGGAAGGTTTTCATGGTGCGCCGTTCAGGTTCACATATCCCGGATACGGGGGACAATGTAGGAAAGGGCGGGTCGATCAGCAACCTCGTTCGGCCGGCTCCGGCTTTGAAACTCTTCCTTTTTTTGCCTATTATGAGTGAATTCTCGTTACTACCCCATAAGGAGTTGACGTGGCGCCTTTTGCAAAACGGACACATACGTGCGGTCAGCTTCGGACAGCCGACATCGGAACAGTCGTTACACTCAACGGCTGGGTGGACGTGCGCCGGGACCTCGGCGGGGTGATATTCATCGATGTACGTGACCGGTACGGAAAAACACAGGTCGTTTTCTATCCGCAGCACAGTGCCGTGGCCCACGCCGCGGCGAAACAGCTCCGGGGCGAGTTCGTGATCTCCGTGACCGGCACTGTGGAGCGGCGTCCCGAGGGGACCGCAAACCCGGACCTCGCCACGGGGGAGATCGATCTCCGGGCGGGGGAGCTGGCGATTTTGAGCGAAGCCGAACCCCCTCCGTTCCCCGTCAACGACGAGACGGAAGCGGGGGAGGAGCTCAGGCTGAAGTTCCGGTTCATTGATTTGCGCAGGCCGGTGCTGCAGCGGACGCTGATGTTTCGTCACAGGATGTACCAGATCACGCACGACTACTTCGACAGGCGCGGCTTTATCGAGATTGAGACACCGGTCCTTATGAAGAGCACCCCGGAAGGAGCGAGGGATTACCTGGTGCCGAGCCGCCTTCACCCTGGGAAGTTCTATGCTCTTCCGCAGTCGCCCCAGACATACAAGCAGATACTGATGGTATCGGGGTTCGACAGGTACGTCCAGATCGTCAAGTGTTTCCGCGACGAAGACCTGCGGGCGGACCGGCAGCCGGAATTCACGCAGATCGACGTCGAGATGTCCTTCATCACCGAGGAGGACATACAGGAGGTCGGTGAAGGATTGATGGCCCACTTTTTCAAAGAGCTGAAGGGGATCGACATCCCGCTCCCGCTCCGCCGGCTGACGTACCACGAGGCCATGGAGCAGTATGGGAGCGACAAGCCCGACACACGTTTCGGGCTCACGTTCACATGTGTGAGCAATATCGTGAAGGAGTCACCGTTCCGCGTCTTCGCCGACGTCGTGAAGCAGGGGGGAACCGTCGCAGGATTCGTCGTCCCGGGCGCGGCGTCGTTCACGCGCAACCAGATGGACACGCTCGTCGACTTCACCCGGGGTCTCGGGGCGGGAGGACTCGTGTATTTCAAGTGGACGGAAAACGGCCTTGAGACGGCCGTCGAGAAATTCCTCGGCAAGGAGCGGGTGGAGCAGATCGCCTTGGCGATGGGCGCCCGGCAGGGTGACCTTGTGCTGCTTGTTGCCGATGCATGGAAAAAAGCATACGGGATACTGGGCACGCTCAGGCTGGAGATGGCAAAGCGGCTCAACCTGATCGACGAAAACAGGAACGACCTCCTCTGGGTGACCGAGTTCCCCATGTTCGAATACAGCGAAGAAGAGAAGCGTTTCATCGCCATGCACCATCCGTTCACCGCCCCCCATCCGGATGATCTCGGATTGCTGGAGACCGACCCGGGCAAGGCGAGGGCGCGTGCCTACGATCTCGTCATGAATGGGAACGAAATCGCGGGGGGGAGCATCCGCATACACGAGAGGACGATGCAGCAGGGCGTGTTTTCACTCCTGGGCATCGGCCCCGAAGAGGCCCAGGTGAAGTTCGGATTCCTTCTCGACGCATTCAGGTACGGCGCCCCTCCCCACGGGGGGATCGCCTTCGGGTTCGACCGGATGGCGATGCTGCTGACGGGGATGAAATCGATTCGCGAAGTGATGGCGTTCCCGAAGACCGCAAGCGCTGTCTCACTCATGGACGACGCCCCCGGAAGCGTGGACGAAAAGCAGCTCCGGGAGCTTCACATCAGGATCGTCTGATGAAAGAACGGATCAGGATCGCCAGCGGACAGGGATTCTGGGGGGACCTCCTGACCGCGCCATACGACCAGGTCACCGGGGGAGACATCGACTACCTCGTGATGGACTACCTCGCCGAAGTCACAATGTCCATCCTGCAGAAGCAGCGGCGGAAGAACCCCTCGCTCGGATACGCCCGGGATCTTGTACCGCTGATGGAGCAGCTCCTCCCGCTCCTCGTCAAAAAGAACATCCGGGTGATTACCAACGGGGGAGGGGTGAACCCCCTTGCATGCAGGGACGCGATATTTGCCGCCGCCGCAAAGATGGGGATCTCGGGGCTTTCGATCGGCGTGGTGCTGGGGGACGACATACTCGGCCGGCTTGAAGATCTTCGCGGAGGCGGCGTGCTGCTGAAGAACATGGAGACGGGGGAAGACCTGGGGACCGTCATGGACCGGGTCATGAGCGCCAACGTTTACTTCGGGGCCGCGCCGATCGTGGAAGCGCTCGGCCGTGGAGCGAGGATCGTCATCACCGGGAGGACAACCGACACCGGTCTCACGCTTGCTCCGATGATGCATGAATTCGGATGGAAGGTGGGGGAATGGGACAGGCTTGCGGCCGGGACTGTTGCCGGGCACATTCTCGAATGCGGGGGACAGGCGAGCGGGGGGAACTTCTCCGCGGACTGGCGCTCCGTCCCGGACCTGGCTCACATCGGATTCCCCATCGCCGAAGCCTCACCCGACGGAAGTGTCGTGATAACGAAACACCGGGGAACGGGAGGTCTCGTCTCCGTGCAGACCGTCAAGGAGCAGCTCCTCTACGAGATCGGCAATCCCGTAGATTACATCACGCCGGACTGTATTGCGGACTTCACCACAATTCAGGTCACCCCCGATGGGCCGGACCGTGTGCGGGTGTCCGGGGTGAAGGGCCGTCCCGCAACGGACACGTACAAGGTATCGATGTCGTACCTCGACGGATACACCGCCTCGGGCACACTGACATACGCGTGGCCTGATGCACTGGAAAAGGGGCGGGCCGCCGATGAGATACTGAGGAGGCGCATGCAGGACCTCGGACTTCGGTTCGAGGAAGTCCGGACAGAATTTCTCGGGTACAACTCCTGTCACGGCCCGCTGGCCGTCCCGCCGGGGGAGGTCAACGAGGTCGTCCTCAGGATCGGCGTGCGGGGGAAAGATATCGCCGCCGTGGAACGGTTCGGGAAGGAGATCGCCCCTCTGATACTTACCGGCCCCCCGTCGGTCACCGGGTTTGCAGGGGGCCGGCCCAAACCGAGCGAAGTCATCGCGTACTGGCCGGCGTTGCTCCCGAAGTTCGCCGTGCAACCGGAGGTTGTCGTAGAAACTGTGTGAGGGTTCCCGTGAAGATCAGGCTTCTTGATATCGCCCATGCCCGCTCGGGTGACAAGGGAGACACCGCGAACGTCGGCGTGATCGCCCGGCGCCCGGAGTACTACCCGGTGCTTGTAAAATATCTCACCGCCGAACGGGTGAGGAGCCACTTCGCAGGGATCGCTCTGGGGCGGGTCGAACGTTTCGAGCTCCCGAACCTGGGTGCGCTCAACTTCCTTCTCCATGAGGCGCTGGGAGGGGGGGGAACCCGATCGCTGAAAAACGACGCCCAGGGGAAAACGCTCGGGAGCGCGATGCTGCGGATGGAACTCGACATAGAAGATCAACTTATCACAAGAGGGGTAAACGATGTTTGAATTACAGAAACCTCGTATCA
>DASVIU010000788.1:0-4945 GCA_036386275.1 Bacteroidota bacterium
CGCTCCTTTGGGGCATATCCTCCAAAGTCGGTGGCCGGGTTTTCAGGCCCGTTTTTTGTTGCCCGATGATACCTGGAGACCAGATGACCGCACAGCCCCGCTACAGGGAAATACCCTACGACTACACCTCCCTCTCCGACCGGGAGATCATCCTCCGGTACTTCGATGAGGAGACGCTCTCCCTCATCGACCGGCTGCGCAGCCAGCGGATCACCGGCAGGAGCGCCCGGATGATCGCCGAGATCATCGGCGACATCTTCATGCTCGACCGCAATCCGTATGTCCTCGAGGATTTCTCACGGGACGCCCGGACACTCTCGCAGCTCATGCGCATCCATGAGCAGCGCATCTCGGCAGTCGAGGGTGCGGCGCACGGAAACACGGAGGCGCTGGAACTCCTGGCCCGCGTGCGAAAGGTCGACGCGGAATTTTTCGAGAGGGTCGGCGGGGTCCGGCGCCTCCGGAAGCGGCTGCTCCTTTCACTTATGGACGCGACGTCACGGGAAAACGTCAGATTTGATCCGTTCGATCGGGTCGCACACTCCACCGATGCGACCGACTGGCGCGTTGAGCATCCGGTGGCCGTCGTGTACCCCGATTCCGTCCAGGAGCTTCCCCGCATTATCGGGGCCGCGCGGAAGATGGACATGTCGATCATTCCCCGGGGGGGCGGCACGGGCCTCACCGCGGGCGCTGTGCCGGTCAACCGGCACACCATCGTCGTCAACACCGAAAAGCTCAACAGGATACACGGCATCACCATGGCGACTTCGGCCGGAGGCGATGTCCCGATCATCGGAGTCGACGCGGGAGCCGTCACCGAAGACGTCATCGAGTATTGCAGGCACCGGGGTTATATCTTCGCCACCGACCCGACCTCCGCCTGGGCGTCGACGATCGGAGGGAACATCGCGGAGAACGCGGGGGGGAAGAAATGCATCCAGTGGGGGACCGCAATCGACAACCTCTACTCCTGGCGGATCGTGACCGCCGGGAGCGACACCATCGAGGTCCGGCGGCGCGACCACCCGTACAGGAAGATCGGGCCTGAGGATAGCGTCATCTTCGACGTCCACCGCCAGGGGTCCGGGGAATTCCTCCGGAGCATCGAGCTGCGCGGGACGGATATCCGCAAAAAGGGGCTCGGCAAGGATATCACGAACAAGGCCCTGAACGGCCTCCCGGGGGTCCAGAAGGAAGGAGGGGACGGGATCATCACCTCGGCGGAGTTTGTGCTCTACCGCCCCTTCGCACACTGCCGCACGCTCTGCCTCGAGTTCTTCGGAACGACCATGACCAAAGCCTCGAAGGCGATACTGGAGATCCGCCGCGCGTTCGACGGGAGCGGCCCCGCGTTTCTCACGGCCCTCGAGCATTTCGACATCCGCTATGTCCGCGCGATCAATTACAGGAACAGGTCCGCGCGCACCGACATCCCGCAAGCGGTCCTCCTCGTGGACGTCGAGAGCAATGACCCCGCAGCCGCAGATGCTGCGGCAGCGCAAATCGCCGCAATGGTCGCCCGGTACGACACCGAGGCGGTCCTTGCGCGGGACGAGAACGAACGGAGCCTGTTCTGGGGGGACAGGAAAAACCTCGGAGCGATCGCCGGACACACCAATGCCTTCAAGCTGAACGAGGATATCGTCATCCCGCTCGAAGCGCTCGCTGATTTCGCCGATTTCATCGAGCGGCTGAACCTCGACAAGGAGCTCTCCACCGCTGCCACCACAGCCGGGCGGATCGCAGGGCACCTCCGCGATATCCATCCCGCCGACGGGGATGAACCCCTCGCTTCCCGGATCGCGGGTTCGCTCGGGGATCTGGAGCGGATCGGAGCACAACTGTCCGGATACCGGACCCTTCTGCATGAGTCCGTCCCTCCGGCTCATGGCGCATCACCCGCCTCGTCCGGCACCCCCACATTCTTCGAACACTTCCGGGAAGGCACCGTGCGCTTCAGCGCTGAGGCCGACATTGTGGCTCCCCTCCGCTCGACGTTCCACGGCTACGAGGAACTCGCCTCGGACATCGAGCGGATCGTGTCAGATGAGCGGCGGCGCATGATCATCATCGCGACGCACATGCACGCGGGGGACGGGAACGTCCACGTGAACATCCCCGTGCACTCCGGCGACTATTCGATGATGCTCGAGGCACAGGAGACCGCGGCGGCTGCAATGCATGAGGCGGTGCGACTCGGCGGCGTGGTATCGGGGGAACACGGGATAGGGCTGACGAAGCTCCCCTTCGTTGAGGACGAGATCCTCGACGCCTACGGGGCGTACAAGCGGGAGCATGACCCGGATGGGGTGTTCAATCCGGGGAAGCTCGAACGGAAGTTCCCCCACCATCTCATCTACACCCCTTCGTTCAGCCTGCTGGAGCTCGAAGCATACATCCTCGAAGCGACCGATCTGGAGCGGCTCTCCGAGCAGATCGCCCCGTGCGTCAGGTGCGGCAAGTGCAAGGCGGTCTGCTGCACGCAAATCCCCCGGCTTGGGATGCTGTACAATCCGCGCAACAAGATACTCGCGGTCGGCCAGATCACGGAGGCGGTCCTGTACTATGCGCAAACAATGGAGATGCGCTCGTTCAAGCATTTCCGCACGCTGAAGGAGATCTCGGACCACTGCACCGCCTGCCACAAATGCCGCGTGCCGTGTCCTGTCAGGATCGATTTCGGAAAGGTCACGCTCGGCATCCGCGAGCTCGTGGCCAGGCGAACGAAGGTGCGTCGCGCCCCGGCGGTCAGCTTCACCCTCTCGTACCTGTGGCGGACCGGGTATGCCGCGAATGCCGCACTTCGAAGGCTGGTGCTGCGCCCCGGTTTCTCGCTCCAGAGACTCGGCCACTGGCTGTACAAAAGGAGCGGCGGAGCAACCTCCCGCGCTGCGCCGCAACTCAGCGCGCTGCTGGATGGAAGAATCAGCGCCCGGGGAGTTGCATCGGTACGGGAGCGTCTCAGATTGCGGGGACGGGACTGCTTCTACAGTCTGACAAACCAGTCACTCCCGGTTAAAGCGAATGTCGTCTATTTCCCCGGCTGCGGTTCGGAGCGCCTCTATCCGGAGATCAGCCTGGCCGCGCTTGCCCTGCTCCACCGGTCGGGAGTCCGCACGTTCCTCCCCCCCACATTCAGCTGCTGCGGGTACCCGTTTCTCGCCAATGCGGAGAACGAGCGGGCCTCGCTGAAGAGCTTTGAGAACCGGGTCGTTTTCCATCGCATGGCGGACAGCCTCGGCTCCTCAGAGATCGACGCGGTCCTCGTCTCCTGCGGGACATGCCGCGAAATGCTTGAACAGTATGACCTGGGGAAAGTCTTCCGGAACGCACCACTCCTGGACATCAATGAATTCCTGGTCCAGAGAGACCTTGTCAGTCCTGACCGGGCTGACCGTCCAGCGAAGGGACGTCTCCTCTACCACGAACCATGTCATACGCCGCTGAAGTCACTCGGATTCGACGCCACCGTCAGGGCCCTCCTCGGCGCCCCCCCCGTCCTGGTACCGGAGTGCTGCGGCGAGGCAGGCACACTCAGCCTCTCGCGGCCGGACATCTCCTGCGTTCTCCGGCAGAGAAAAGCTGGATCACTGAAGGGAGTATCGGCGGAAGGGGAACATGAAATCCTGACGACGTGCCCGAGCTGCGTCGCCGGGCTCTCCAAGCAATGGAACGGCCGGCAGGTGACGGGCAAATCGCTCATCGTCCGCGTCGCCGAAGAGCAGCTTGGAAGCGACTGGGAACGGGGAGCAATGCGGATGTTGAAAAAAGGAGCTGTGGGGAAGATCCCGTTTTGAAAGCGCGAATGGGCGACAGGGATCGTCGCCCATTCCGGGAAAGGATTGAACCCCGCATCACTTACTGCGGCATTAGCACGGAGGCATAGGGGGTTGCAGAGTAATTGCGGGGGTCTTCGATTTGAAGACCGCATATCCGATGAGACCGCCGAGCAGACCGAACAGAGGATCGACGACCAGGTGGAAAACGAACGTAATGCCGATGAGGCCGGGTCCCCTCAACATCCCCTGCAGCATCCGCATCGTTTCGGGGGGGATCCTGTCCCCGATCCCCATGTCTTCGAGTCGCTGCATCCCGCCTCCGAGCGCCATGCCGAACACGAGGTGGAACAATGCGCTCAGAATAACTGTGACGACAGCCCCGGCGAGTCCCGCGAGAGCCCCGAGGGCCAGACCGTCACCGTTCGTGAGGGGGGGACTGGACTCCTTCAGTTCCTTCTTGTAAAAGAAGACGGCCATGAACCCCCCCAGCATGATTCCCGCGCAACAGAAGCAGTTGACGATACTCAGAACGGGTATGCCGGAGATCACTCCCATGATCACGCCACCGTAGAGAGCAGGCATCAGTTTCCCCGGTTTTTCAGGCATCGATGAGTCCTTTCTCTGATTGGATCGAATGTGGATTGGGTTGTGTCAACAACTGGCCGATCCCTTCGACGGCGCCCGGAATGATAAGGAACGGGAGGAGTATGCCGAACCACGCTCCCGTCACCGCATGCAGGGCGTTCGAGGATTCGTGAAGGCCCGTGACCTCGAGCATGACATCGAGAAGCATCGGCGCGACCGCAACGATAAGGAACATCCTCCCCCGCCGTGCCCCGCGAAGGAGATTCCCTGCAAAGGGGTACGCAATCGTGCCGAAAAGAAATCCGAAGTAAATCGCTGAGCACCTGCCGCACACCGCAAGCGGTCCGCCGAAGAGATGAAACGATCGGGCGTCGATCTGATGACAGAGCGGGCTGAAGAAGGCGTAGAGGATGCCGCCAAACGGCACGAATCGGGGAGAGGAAGTTGCGGCCGGCGCAAGAACGATGAGAGCGCACCAGGCAGCCGTCCCGGAGAGTATCACTGCATACGTGATCCGCGCGAATCGCATGGCAGAACATACCCGAAAATCGCGCCAGAATCAAGTAAAACCAGGGCAA
>DASVIU010000789.1:0-4526 GCA_036386275.1 Bacteroidota bacterium
GTCTTCGGTGACGAGCGCACTCCCCCGAAGCGACGCCGCAAAGTCCCTCAGGGCGGTCTCCACCCCCTCAGGCCCCTCCATCTCCATCACCGATGAGAGGAGCGCCTCGCAGGCAGGCACGCGCGAACGGCGCACGACATCCTTCACGGCGGGAATCAGCGACGGAGAGAGGCTGATTTCATCGATCCCGTACCCGAGGAAGAGTGGGGCGGCAAGCGGGTTTCCACCCATCTCCCCGCACAGCCCGATCCATTTCCCGTGTCTGTGCACGCCGTCGATGATCTGCTTCAGCAGACGGAGGAACGAGGGATGGAACGGCGTGTACAGTGACGCCACATTCCGGTTGGCGCGGTCGACCGCCAGAAAATACTGTGTCAGGTCATTGGAGCCGATGCTGAAGAAGTCGACTTCACGGCAGAGCTGGTCGAGTATGAATGCCACAGAGGGGATCTCCACCATGATCCCAATGGGTATCTGACGGTTGAACGCCGCCCCTTCAGCGTCGAGATTGTTCATCAGATCCAGGATCAGTTGCTTCATCGCGCGGACTTCATGGAGCGAGCAGACCATCGGGAACATGACCTTCACATCGCCATGAGCGGAGGCCCGAAGTATGGCCCGCAACTGGGCGTTGATCAGAGCGGGATACTCCGCGTACAGGCGGATTGCCCGGTATCCCAGGAAAGGGTTTTCTTCGGGGGGGATCCGGAGTGAGGGGACCGGCTTGTCACCTCCGATATCGAGCGTACGGATGATCACGGGCCTGCCGGAGGCACACCTCGCGACCTCCGCATAGACAGCGTACTGTTCCTCCTCCCCCGGAGGCTCCTCCTTCCCCATGAACAGCATCTCCGTGCGGAAGAGACCGACGCCTTCGGCCCCGCCGGCGAACGCAGCGCCGACTTCCTCCGGCGATGCGGCGTTTGCCGCAATCTCAAGCCTCTTGCCATCGGATGAGACGCCCGGGAGGTTCGCATGCCGCTCAAGGTTCGTCCGCATGACCGCGAGCTTGCGCGACTCCCGGTCGTAGAACCGCCCGACGCGCTCAGGCGGGGAGAGTATCACCAGCGCGCGGTCCGCATCCACGATCAGGTCTTCCGCCCGGCGGACAGTGCGGTGTATGCCGGGGATTCCGGTGACGCAGGGGATGGCGAATGCGCGGGCAAGTATGGCGGTGTGCGACGTCACTCCACCGTGAGCGAGCACCAGCCCCCTGACATGCCGCCTGTCCAGCGCGATGAAATCGGACGGCGCCAGGCTCTCCGCAACGCACACAGCATCATCAGTGACCTGCACATGCACCCCTGCGTCGGGGACCCCGTACAGAGCGGCAATAAGCCGTGCGGTCACATCCTCGATATCCAGAACGCGCTCACGGAGGTAGACGCTTCCCGAGGCGGAGAGTGTCTCGCCGTAGCGCCGGGCGGTCTCCAGCAGGGCTTCTCCGGCAGAGCAGTGCTTCAATCGGAGAGTTTCTTCAACGCTGCCTGTGAATTCGGGGTCGGAGGCAATCGAGAGGTGTGCCCTGAGTATGTCGTGCTCGACTCCGCGCGGGGCAGAGTCCATGCGCACACGCATACTGGCCTGCGCGTCGCGCACGGCAACGCGCACGCGCGCCACCTCATCGTCGACCGTTCCCTTCGGCCACCCTCCCGGGGGCGGCCCGGGTGCACGGCGACGGAGCAGCACGGCGGGCGCACGGGCGATACCTCCGCTCGCGGCGATCCCCCTTTCGATACGTAGATTCTCTCCGCGCAGCGCCCGGGGGAGTGAGCGAGGACTCCCGGGCGCCTGAGGGATCACCAGATCCTCGTCGCAGCCGGGGAATTCACCTGTCAGGAACCGCTGCATACCCCGGCACGCCTCTTCCTCATCCTCCCCCTCGATGATCAGGGCGCACGGGTCGCCCTGGCGCGTGACAGAAGCGACGAGCGAGAGCGTGCTCTTCCCGTTGGCACGCGCGCCCGTCTGCCTGTTGACAAGCGTGATGTTCGCGCGGTACGCGCCGGCGATCTCCTGAAAGCGGCTCGCCGGGCGCGCATGCATACCGTTCTTCAGGGGAAAGGCGAATGGGATTTCCAGGGCCATGGGTCACACCGCGGGCGGACTATCCGAGCTTCGTGAATATGCTTTCGGGGTTCTTGATCGCGTCCTGCACGGACACCTCCAGGACACTGATATTGGCGAACCGCTCGATGTTCCGCACGGGTATCCCGATTGCGAAGATCGCCAGTTCGGCGCCGTCGATCTCTTCCTGGCTCAACTCGTTTTCGATCCCCATAGAGCCCTGCGTTTCCACTTTGATCGCGTGCCCGTGCTTTTTCGCGGTCTTCTCGAGCTGTTCAGCGGCCATGTACGTGTGGGCTATGCCCGTCGGGCATGCAGTGACTGCGACAAGCTTCATAGGTTCCCCCCTTTCTGTTTCAGTGCGGACCATTTTCTGAGCGTGTTGATGATAAACGCCACCGTCAGCGACCCGGCCACGATCGCGACGATGTAGATGATGCGGTTGTCGATCACCGGCAGCACGATGGGCCCTCCATGAGGGGCATGATCGCCGACGCCCCCGAGCATGGCGATGACCGCGCCGACCATCGAGCCGGCCATGATGGTGGGGATGACGCGGACGGGATCGGCCGCCGCAAACGGGATGGCCCCTTCCGTAATCCCAATCATCCCCATCGCCAGTCCCGCGTACCCGGCTTCCCGCTCCTCGGCCGACCAGAGGTTCTTTCCGAGCACCGTCGCGAGACCGAGCCCGATGGGGGGTATGCAGATCGCCGCGGCGCAGGCGCCCATGACGGCGAAATTCCCTTCTCTGATCATCGCGGCCCCGAAGAAGAAGGCGACCTTGTTCACGGGCCCGCCCATGTCAAAGGCGATCATCGCTCCCAGGATCAGGGCCAGTATGACGCTGTTCCCGGCTCCCATATTCCTGAGCCAGGCCGAGAGGAACGTCATCAGATCCTTGATCGGCGCCCCGACGACCCTGAACATGATGAACCCCACGATCAATGAGGAGATGACCGGGATGACCAGTATCGGCATCACCGGCCTGAGGTAGGGGGGGAGCTTGATCTTCTTGATGTAGAGGACGACGAAACCGGCCAGGAGCCCGGCCACGATGCCGCCGAGAAACCCCGCGCCGACCTGATTGGCGATGTATCCGCCGACGAAACCCGCCACCAGTCCCGGCCGGTCGGCGATCCCGAATGCGATGTATCCCCCAAGCACGGGGACGAGGAACGAGAACGCGGCGCTCCCGATGTCGAGGATCAGCTTGAGGAAGGGAGAGCCGGAGAAATCCGGCCCGGTCGGCGTCATCGGCACGAACGCAATCGCGATCGCGATCATGATGCCGCCGCACGCGACGAACGGGATTGCGTAGGAGACGCCCGTGAGAAGATACTTCTTTGTCTGATCAACCGCTCTGGACATGTGATGCCTCTGGCTGTGTGAAACGACGGTTCATTGACCCTTCAGTACCGCCCGGCACGTGAACCTCACCGCGGCCGGCCCGAGGATCCCCAACGTCACGGTCCCCGAAAGAGGAAGGGAATCCTCGCCGATTCTGTATGCGCTGAGAGCAAGGGGCCCGCCAGGCAGGTTCCACGTCACAGGTCCGGGACCCCTCACGATCCGCCTCCCACACCTCAGCTCGGAGGCGGCGTACACGATTGCGCGTGGCATCATCTCACTTCAACTTCATCGATGAATATCCAGCTTTTCTGGCCGGCTCCCAGGTGCCAGTCAGGGCACGTGAGCCGGGACCGCGCAGAGACCCTCACGTAGCGGGCCTTCACGGGCTGAAAATTCGACTCAAAATCGTTCGTGAACGCGCCCGACGTTGTGTCGGGGACCGCATTGGGGAGAGAGGCGACGGGGGTGAAAGTAGTCCCGTCCGTGGAGACCGAGAAATCGACATTGAGAGGGAACCAGACCCATGAACTCCAATTCTGCAGGAATCTGGCCGATATCGAATGCACCGGCCCGGACTGCTCAAGGTCAATGATCGCGTCCAGGTGCTCTCCCTCAAACCCGAGCCAGTTGCAGTGGTAGTCGTTCGGACCGCGCAACCCGTCGGTGAGCGCCGCTCCGCCGTGCACGGGGTATTTTTCGCTCGCCTGCGTCAGGAGCCTGACCGGCTTGCCGAATGCCAGGTCCTCTTTGAGGACGGGGTGGAGCATCTGCTCGACGGACGCCCTGTACTCATCGGGGGAGGTCCCCCCCTCTTCCAGGCGCCGGATCCCGGCGTTGTTCGCCTGTCGTACGAATGCATCGAGCCGATTGCGCATCGACCGGCGCACGGTCCAGGCAGTCCCCCGCTTGTCAAAATACGACAGTTCCGGGGTCGGATCGTGGAGCGCGATATCGAGAATCGCGAACTCGAGCGGGAGCCGGGCGTTCTTCACCCTCTCCAGAATCTCGGGCTGATGCCGCACGACCCGCTCCGCGCCGTCGAAGAGGCGGCTGTACGCTCTGATGAGGCGGGGTGAAAGGTAACCGTCGATCGCATCATAGGGGTA
>DASVIU010000790.1:0-2062 GCA_036386275.1 Bacteroidota bacterium
ACCAGTCGGGGAACGGGGTCAGGGGGAACCCGTTGGTGATGAGCTCCGCCGCCCCGCTGAGCGCCGTCAGAAGGGCGAGCGTGCTTATGAACGAAGGGACCCCGAACCTGTTCCGGAGCAACCCGGCAAGAGCGCCCGACATACAACCGGCGGCGAGTGACAGGAGAATTGCCGCACCGACCGCCAGGGGAGCGGGGAGTCCCGCCCCGGAGATGCCGAGTGCCCCGGTCAGCCATGCCGTGAGGCATCCGGAGAAGGCGACCATGGAGCCGACGGAGAGATCAATTTCGCCGGCGATGATGACGAGCGTCATGCCGAGAGCGATCAATCCCTGCATGGAAACGTTCCGCAGGACATTCAGCAGGTTTTCGGCGGTGAGGAAATGGGGCGCCACGGCGGCCAGGAACAGGCAGAGGACGACGAGGATAATCTCCAGGACCGCGGAGCCGAGCAGGGAGCGAAGGCGAGTCATTCCATGCATGCGCTTATCAGGTTTTCCAGTGTCGCCTCGTGCGGGAAAAGCTCCCCCGCCATCTTCCCCTTCTTCAGTATCAGGATTCTGTGGCAGACCTCCATCAGCTCTTCCAGCTCGCTGGAGACGACGATGGAACTTATCCCCTGCGCGCTCAGCCCCCTTACAATCTCAAAGACCTGCTGCTTCGCCTGTATGTCGATCCCCCGTGTCGGTTCATCGAGAAGGAGCACGCGCGGGCCCGTGTTGAGCCATTTCGCGATGACAACCTTTTGTTGATTCCCCCCGCTCAGGTCGGAGACGGGGGAGTCGACAGACGGAACGGCGATATCCATCGTGCGAATGTACTTCATGGCGACGCCCCGCTCCCGGCGCGCGGTGGTGATCCAGTGGAGGGAAGGGGGCCAGAAGCCCGCAAGGTTGATGTTGACGCGTGTGCTCAGGATCTGAACGAGACCCTCCGCTTTCCGGTCTTCCGGGGCGAGAGCCACGCCGAGTTTTTTCATCTGGGAGGGAGAGGAGGGAATGACCGTCATTCCGTCGACGGTGACACTCCCCGCCTCGTGCGGATCCGCGCCGAAGAGACCGCGGAGAAGCTCCGTCCTCCCGGCCCCGAGCACCCCGGCGATCCCGAGAATCTCCCCCCGGTGAAGCGTGAAGGAAATGTCCCTGTACGCTTCCCTGCCGGTGAAACCCCTGACGTCCATGACAGGCACTCCGGAGAGAGCGGGCTCCGGGGGACGTTCCTTCCTGACTGTTTCTCCGAACATCATGCTGACGATCGCCGCGGGGGTTGCCTCACCGATCGGTATCGTGCCGACGAGCGCGCCGTTCCGCAGAACCGTGACCGCGTCCGCAATCCTGTGGATCTCCTCGAGCCGGTGCGTGATATAGAGGAGAACCACCCCCTTCGCCGCAAGTCTCTTCAACAGCGTGAACAGCCGGTCGGCCTCACGGTGAGCAAGAGCCGATGTCGGCTCATCCAGCATCAGGACCGAGGGGGCATGCGACATCGCCTTGGCGATCTCGATCATCTGTTGCTGGGCAACACCGAGTCTTCCCGCAGGCGCCCGCACATCCAGTGCGAGCCCGAGTTCGTCAAGAAGGGCGTCTGCCTTGCTGCAGGCGGTGCGCCAGTCGATCAGCCCGGACCGACGGCGCGGAAGACGGCCAAGGAATATATTTTCCGCGACAGTGAGTCCCGGGATGAGGCTGAGCTCCTGATGGACGGTGACAATCCCCCTGCGGGACGCCTCCCCGGGCGATCGGAAACGGACCTGATTCCCGTCAACGAGTATGGCCCCCGACGTCGGTTGCACCGCACCCCCCAGGAGCCTGACCAGCGTGCTTTTCCCAGCACCGTTTTTTCCGAGGAGCGCCCGTATCTCCCCCCCCTCGCACCTGAGCGAGACGTCCCGGAGGGCGACGGTCCCCGGGTACTCCTTCCGGAGCGCAACGGTCTCGAGCGTGTGACGCCGGGGAGTCATTATTTGTTCAATTCCTTCAAACGTGCCGAAAACTTTCTCACTCCTTCAGGGTCGGTGCGGGAAAGGAGCACGCCGGGAAGCGACTGCTTCGGCTGGACCTTCT